>CAJONO010000163.1 GCA_905235905.1 uncultured Prevotella sp. | reverse complement strand
TCCAGGCGAGTTCTCATACGAGGCACTTAAAGCCTCAGAGCCTCGCAATGAGTTGTTCAAGGCTTTCAAGGAGCGCAAGGTCATCTACTGCAACATGAAGCAGACGCCCTATTATGAGATTTCGCCTGTAGAACCTGATGTGCTGCTGAAGGACTTTGTAGCCATCTTCCACCCGGAACTGGTAGAGGCTGACTACGAACCAACATACTACAAACTGTTGGAATGATTAACGACCACGAATTACACGAATTTAACGAATTATTATCAAGCGCAGCTAATTAGTGTAATTCGTGAAATTAGTGGTAGAAAAAAGACAAATGAAAGTATCTAAGTTCATCGCCCTTATTGTTGCGATAGCCGTCATGGCAATCGTCAATCTGCTCATCGGCTCCGTCAAGATACCAGTGGCGGACATCTGTCGTATATTGGTGGGCGACGACAGTCATGAGATTTGGACGAACATCATCTGGAAATCGCGTCTGCCCCAGGTTCTGACGGCTATTGTCGCTGGTGCCGGCCTCGCCGTTAGCGGCTTACAGATGCAGACTGTTTTCCGCAATCCATTGGCAGGACCTTCAGTGCTTGGTATCAGCAATGGTTCGGCTCTGGGCGTCGCCTTTGTGGTACTTCTCTCCGGCAAGATAGGCGGTGTTGCACTCAGTCGTTTAGGTTACTATGGCGATGCTGTGATGTCTGTGGCGGCTATCGTAGGTGCCTTGGCGGTGATGCTGCTCATTCTCTGGGTTGCACAGAAGGTCAAGGGTAATGTAACCCTATTGATAATAGGTGTGATGATTGGTTATCTGGCCAATGCGATTATCGGTGTACTGAAGTTCTTGGCACCCGATGAGGATGTGAAGTCGTTTGTCGTATGGGGACTCGGCTCCTTTTCCCGTGTTTCTGGCGACGAGATGATACTCTTCGTGGTGTTGATGTGCATCTTGCTTCCCCTGAGTTTCCTGCTTGTCAAGTCGATGAACCTGATGCTATTGGGCGATCGCTATGCTGCCAACTTAGGTTTGAACATTCGTCGGGCCCGTATGTTGGTGATCATCAGTTCTGGCGTCTTGGTAGCCATTGTCACGGCCTATTGCGGTCCTATTATGTTTATCGGTTTGGCCGTTCCCCATCTGGCAAGAGCTATTTTCCGCTCTTCCGACCATCGTATCCTCATGCCCGCCACAGCTCTCTGCGGTGCCCTTCTGGCCCTTGTCTGCAATTTCATTGCCCGTATGCCGGGCTTCGAGGGCGCCCTGCCTGTTAACTCTGTCACCGCCCTTGTCGGTGCCCCCGTGATTGCCGCCGTCATCTTCGGTCGTCGCAAGAATGAGGCTGGAGAATAACGAGATGACGAAACTGCGCATCCCCGCCCGCATTTTGCCTTAATATAAATAAAAAGGTGGAGCAATCGCGCAATAATTACAAAAAGTTTCGTACCTTTGCAGCAGATTTCTTAATACATCACGACTATGGCAAAGTACTTAGACCCGAAAGCCGACCTGACTTTCAAGAAGATATTTGGCGAGCATCCCGACTTGGTGATGAGTCTGCTCAATGCCTTGCTGCCGTTGGAGAAGGGCAAGGAGATAACCGACATACACTACCTCTCGCCTGAGCGAGTGCCACGCACCGGGGAGGGAAAGGACAGCATCGTTGATGTTTATTGCGAGACGAACGACAAGCGTCAGTTCATCGTCGAGATGCAGATGTACTGGTCGACAAACTTCATGCAGCGCGTACTCTTCAACTCGTCGAAGGTCTATGTGGAACAACTGAAAAAGGGCGAACCGTTCAGCAGTTTGCAGCCCGTCTATTCGCTCAACCTTATTGATGACATCTTCGAGCCTGCGATGGAGGAGTATTACCACTACTATCACCTCGTCCACGACAAATACACGCACAAGGTTATAGACGGTTTCCATCTTGTATTCGTTGAGTTGAAGAAATTCAAGCCCAAGACAATGACCGAGAAGAAGATGCAAGTGCTTTGGCTCCGCTTCCTGACAGAAATAGACACCTATACGGATGGAGTTCCACAGGAACTGCTCGATAATCCTGAAATAAGCAAGGCCATCCGCCTCGTTGAGGAGTCGGCCTACACCCGCGAGCAACTTCTCGGCTACGACATGTTCTGGGACAGAGTGCGCCGTGACAAGGATATGGCCGATGAACTGAGGGAAGTTAAAGAGCAACTGAAGCAGAAGGACATAGACACCGCCTGCAAGCTGAAAGCCATGAACGTGATGACCATTGAACAGATTGCTGAGGCCACGGGACTCACAACAGAACAGATAAAAGCACTATAATAACGTTGAACGACAACGGACAACAATGAGCGGATAGACCGACGGACATAGAACGACATAAGGAAGCGTTGACTTTTTGATTCTTGATTCAGAAATTTCGCCAAAATA
>CAJONO010000162.1 GCA_905235905.1 uncultured Prevotella sp. | reverse complement strand
GTTAGAAGAGCTTGAGGAGGCAGCGTGATATGAGACAGATTGAAAATCAAATATTTAGACCACTCGAAAAGGGTGGGAAACTTTAGCAATATTACTTCACAATCACGGGATGCTCCACTTCCTTTTTCCAGTTCTTCAGCCATTCAAACCACTTCTCCTTGCTCTGAAAGCCGAACTTCTCGTTGGCCGAAGTGTAGCACACCTTATAGGCTATATGACGGTTGGCGGTCTTCACCACAAAGGCATAGTTGTCTTTGTTGGCCTGTTCCTCGCTGACAATGTTTGCCTGCGGAAGCAGGATGGCCAGTCCTACGGTTTCACGGCTCCACTTCACGGTGTCGGTCGAGGGATAGTCGGTGCCCCAGCAGGCGCGCAGCCCTTTCTTGTCGCTGAACTCTTCCGACTCCTTCACGTTGATAATGCCCGTAGAAAACAGGTAGTCGGCGACATCCTTGCTGAAGAATACGTCGACGTCGGTGTCACGGTGTCCGGCATACTGCGTGTAGCGCAACGTCATGTTGACGGGGGCCTTGTTGGGATCGGCCTTCCACCCCTGGTCAATGACTTCGACGATGGTGCGCAAGGGACCGTAACTGACGATGCGCTGTGTGCGCGACCTGACGGGGTCGACCATCGTAGGTTCCTTTCCGTTCCAGCCACGGAAGGCGCCCAGCCCGAAGGTGTTGCCCACCCAGAGCACGTCGTCGCCATAGCCATCCTGCTTCTGCTGGGCACTGGTGTAGAACTGCGTCTCGCGCAGCTCAAGGCGTTTCTCGAACTTCCCGTAGAGGTCGAGCGTCTGGCGCTTGTCGAAATAGATGCGTATGCCGTTCAGCTCGCTCTCGAAGTCTACCCCGTGATGGTGCTGCAGGTTGTAGGAATTGGCACAGTCGCCACGGGCTGTGATGCTCTCTATATAATTATTGTGTCGGTTTTTCTCTTTCACCTTGTCATTGCGCATGAGCATCTCGGCATAGACGCGTGGCTCGTAGGGACGAGGCTCGCCCTCGGCAGAAAGCAAGACCGTGTAGCTCTTCGACTCCTTGCCTTTCAGGTCGGCCAGGAAGCAAAGCTCGTCGAAGATGCCGTCTTGGTCGATATCGTCGAGCTGGCAGGCCACTTCCTGCCCGTTGCTCATGACCAGAGCCGAACGGCAGTCGTCCACGGCCCCGGCAGCGAGCGCCTTCAGTTGCAGCACAACGGGCTGGTCGGCACGGTCCACCTTCAGGGGGTTGGTCACGGTGACGGTAAACGATGTCTGTGCATAGGCGGCCGTCATGCCCCAAAATGCAAATAGAAGCAGATATAGTTTCATGTTTCGTTTAGATTTTTCGACAAAATTAAAGAAAAATGTGGTTATGTTTAATTATTTTAGGTTAAAATTTGGTTTTTACAAGAAATTTTAGTAATTTTGCAAACTGATTTAACAAACGATAATCTTTCAGTGCATAAGATTTACACCATATTATTATTGGCAATGCTGATTTGCATTGGTTGCGAATGGCACCTTCGCCCCACGGAGAAAGATGGCAAAAGAGCGCTTGCCGTGCAACGCTACGACCGCATTGAGGCCCTTTATCTGACCACGGGCGACCTGGCCGCGCTCCACCAGATGAACACCGACTTCCCCGAACAGACCCGTACGCTTATTGAAGACCTCCTGCATCTGGGACACGTCAACGACTCTGGCATCAACACCCGTTTCCTGCATTTCTTCCAAGACACAACGCTGCAGACGCTTATTGCCGATGTCGACAAGCAGTATGCCGACATGAGCGACATCGACCAGCAGCTCACCGATGCCTTCCATCAGTTGCAGACACTGATTCCGGGCATTGGCATGCCACAGTTCTACGCCCAGATCAGCTCGCTCGACCAGAGCATCATCGTCGGCGACAGTATGCTTGGCATCTCGCTCGACAAGTATCTGGGCAAGGACTACCCCGTCTATATAAGGTACGGCTTCACCGAGCGCCAACGCACGTCGATGACCCGCTCGTTTATAGTGCCCGACTGCCTCGTGTTCTATCTGCTAAGCAACTATCCGCTGTCGCCGTCGGCCGACACGATTGCCGAAGCCCGCAACCGCCACATGGGCCGCATTCAGTATGTGGCCAACACCTGTCTCGGCTATAGGCATTTCGAAGGCGAGCAAGTTTGTCAGACAGAGGCTTTCATGAAGGAACACCCCCAAGCCACGCCCCACTTCCTTCTGAACGAAGAATGAAAATAGTCTATTGCACACCATCCCTCTACATTGCCGGAGGCATAGAGCGAGTGCTCACCTCGAAGGCCAACTACCTGGCAAGCCAGGGGGATAAATACGACGTGACCATCATCCTGACCGACGGATATGGCAAGGAACCGTTCTACCACCTGTCAGACAAGGTGAGGCTTGTCAATCTGAACATAGGTTTTGAGGAGCTGTGGGAACTATCCTTCTTCAGGAAAATTCCTGTCTACCTGAAGAAGCAGCGACTCTTTAAGCGCAGGCTTACTGAAGAACTGATGCGGCTGAAGCCCGACATCACCGTCAGTACGCTTCGACGCGAAATAAACTTCATTACCGACATCCCCGACGGCAGCAAGAAAATTGGCGAGATTCACATCAACCGTCAGAACTATCGCAATTTCTCAGACGGCAGCACCAGTCCTGTGAAACGCCTTTTTGCCAAGTGGTGGATGTGGCGGCTGACCAAGAAACTGAAGCGGCTCGACAAGTTTGTAGTACTCACCGAAGAAGACATGCATTCCTGGCAGGAACTCGACAACGTCTGCGTGATACCCAACCCCCTGCCCTTCGTGCCAGCGGAAAAGAGCGCCCTGACCGAAAAGAGAGTGATAGCAGTGGGCAGATACTCCCATGAGAAAGGCATCGACCTGCTACTGCGGGCATGGAGCATTGCCAGCAAGGAACTGCCCGGCTGGCGACTGTGTACCTACGGCACGGGCAACCGCGAACCCTATCTTCAGCTTGCCCGAGAGCTGCATCTGGACGAAAGCCAATACGAACTGTGCAGTGCCGTGGAAAACATTGGGCAGGAATATCTCAACAGTTCGCTTTTCGTGCTCAGCTCCCGCTTCGAGGGCTTCGGTATGGCTCTCGTCGAGGCTATGTCCTACGGGTTGGCCGCCGTTGCATTCAATTGTCCCACGGGACCCAAGCACATCATCAGCAATGGCAAAGACGGCATTCTCGTAGAGAACGGCAATATTCAGGAGCTGGCAAACACGCTGGTGCGTGTGGCCGGCAACTCAGGGCTTATGACCTCGCTCGGCCATGAGGCCGCACAGACAGCACAGCGCTTTGCCATCGGAGAAATAGGTCGCCGGTGGGAGGAACTGTTCCATCAATTAGCGCCCCATTCTGTATAAATATTCACAAACCGAGGCGTTTTAAGCAAAAATCGCCCCTTAAAGCGTAAAAAAAGGAAAGAATATTCGTTTGTTTGCGAATAAAGTTGTAATTTTGCAAACATTATTACAACAACCTATATTTATTTTTTTACAATTATGAGCAAACAAAAGAAGTTTATTCTGCCAGAGAATGAGATTCCCACACAGTGGTATAACATACAGGCCGACATGCCCAACAAGCCGCTGCCCCCTATTCACCCTGCCACCAAGCAGCCCCTTGGCGTAGACGACTTGGCCCACATCTTCCCTCGCGAATGCTGTGTGCAGGAACTCGACACCGAGCATGCCTGGATCGACATTCCCGAAGAGGTGCTCGACAAGTACAAGTTCTACCGTTCCACGCCGCTGGTACGTGCCTACGCCTTGGAAGAGGCCATCGGCACTCCTGCCCACATCTACTTCAAGAACGAGTCGACCAACCCGCTGGGTTCCCACAAAATTAACTCCGCCCTGCCGCAGTGCTACTATGCCAAGCAGGAGGGCACCACCAACGTGACCACCGAGACGGGTGCCGGACAGTGGGGTATGGCCCTGAGCTATGCCGCCAAACTCTACGGACTCGACTGTGCCGTCTATCAGGTGAAGATTACCATGCAGCAGAAGCCCTACCGCTCCATCGCCATGCGCACCTTCGGCGCTGCCGTGACGGGGTCGCCCTCCATGTCGACCCGTGCCGGCAAGGACATCCTTACCATCGACCCAACCCATTCCGGCTCGCTCGGAACAGCCATTTCTGAAGCAGTGGAACTGGCCACCACCACACCTAACTGTAAGTACACACTTGGTTCGGTGCTCAACCACGTAGGCCTGCACCAGACCATTATCGGTTTGGAGGCTGAGAAGCAGATGCAGATGGCCGGCGAATATCCCGACATGGTGATTGCCTGCTTCGGCGGTGGT
>CAJONO010000161.1 GCA_905235905.1 uncultured Prevotella sp. | reverse complement strand
TCGAACACGAATCTCTCGAATCTGACGAATATTCGCACAAATTGGCATAAATTACGGCCACAAATGTGGCCTTCTCACGAGCCAGTATTACTATTTGTGGAAAATTTGTGGATGAACTATGAACTATGAACTCTCTTCGCCAGGTTGTAATTGTAGTACTTGGTGCTGCCCGTAATGTCCTCGACGACACGGATGAAGGGCGGGAACTTCACCGACTTGTGCTCGGTGATGCCCTTGGTTTCGAGAATCACGAGGCCATCGAGCTGGTCCAGATACTTATCGAGCTCGAAATACTGGCCCTTCCAGATGAAGCTCTTGCGCAGCTTGTGGACGGGCAGCCGCTCGGGGTCGGCCAGCTGCAGCATCATCTCGTAGAGGTTGTTGTTCAGCTGTCGCTCGGTGACAATCTCCTCGGTGGGCGATATGCGCTTGCGAATGGTGTGGACGTTCACCCACTTTCCGCCCCATCCGCGGCGGCGCAGGCGCACCTCGCTGTCGGACTCGCCCAGCAGATAGGTCTGCGAAATCTCGCTGTCGGTGCAGTCGTCGGGCAGCGGGCCTACGACCTCCACCTTATACTTGCGCTCCTCAACGATGGGCTGAGGCAGACCGAGCACGGCCGATATTTCCTTGATGACGCGGTTCAGCTTCTTGTCGAAGTCCTCGCTGTTGTTGATGACGCGCAGATGAGGGTGGCCCGTCCACGCCTTGATCACCTTCTTGTCGAGCATGCGGGCCACGCGCAGTCCCTCCTCGTCGTTGCTCTCGTTGCGCGAGGCGTTGTTGGCCGTGGTGTAGTACTGCTCGGCACCGTCGGCAGCCGACACCAGATGGAGCACGGCATCGTAGCGGCTGCGCAGCTCGGGGGTCGAGGTGCCTACGCTGTGGGTAATCTCGTTCCACGTCTCGGGTTGCATATAGGCCGAGATGTCCATCGTGCCGCGGTCGCACACGATGAGGCAGGGCTGGTCGCTGACGCACTCCTGAGCCATGCGCAGGAACTTGTCTTCCAGTGCCATCTGTATCTCCAGCGTGGCCTTCTCGCCCTCGTAGAAGAAGCCGCGGTTCGTCGTCAGGTAGTTCATGCCTGCCTGGGTGAAGAGGGTGGGCACTTCGGGAATGGTAAACACCTTGTAGCCGAGGCTTGAGAAATGCTCAATGACCCTCACCAGCGCCGTCGTCTTGCCGGCGCAGGGGCCGCCCGTCAGTACTATTTTCTGAACACTATTCATAAAAACGAAGCACTAAACTAAATCATTTTTGAAAGCCATTCCGTATGCTTAGGTCATGCGATAGGACGCACGATGTCCACTCGAAGTCCCAGTGCATTAATAATACGGTAGAACACTCCGACACTGGGGGTGATAAGTCCACGCTCAATTCGCGATATATACGACTTACTACTGTTAATACGCTTGGCCAGTTCCTCCTGAGTCACTTTCGATTCTTTTCGAGCCTCAAACAGCAACTGTCCCGTATAGAAGTTCCATGCCTCTTCATCGAATTGCTCACGCTCTTTGGTTCCTGGTGCTCCGTACTTCTGATTCAGCACAGCACTATAATCCTTTGTCTGATGATTGTTTGTCTGCATAATATGCTTCTTTTATTTTAATAGCTTTGTCTATTTCTGCCTGAGGTGTCTTTTGGGGCTTCTTTTGGAAACCGCTGAAAAGCACCACGATATTCCCCTCGTCGAAGATAAAAAACACACGATAGATTTTGTTTTCCCACATGACCCTCAATTCATAAAGACCGTCTTTTATGTGCTTGATGAATTTTGTTGGAAGGCGTTCTTGCGTGGCAAGAAGAGAAACGACATAGTCTATCTTCAATTGTTCTTTCGAATTGAGTGTAGACATAAATCTCTCGAAATATCCTCCGTATGTAATGATTTTTCTCATTGTTGGTTTTTAATTCGAATGCAAAGGTACAAAATGTTTAACAATCATGCAACTTTTTGAATCCTTTTTTACGATTGCGGATAATCATTAAAGCGAGAGCTGCCCGTTCCCACAAGGGGGAGGGCAGCTCTCTTCACGTTTCTGGCTGACGGAGGGGTTATTCCTCCTCGTCGCCCCAGATGCTGTTCTCACGACGGGAGAGAATGGCATCGGCACTCTCAATCTGTCCATCGTTTATTGAGTGAACGGTCATTGATGTTGCAATCATCTCTTCCGTTTCCATGGCGATAGCCATCTTGATGTTGGGCTGAATATAATTCTTTTTCATAATCTTACTTCCTCCTAATTTTATTTGATGACCATTTTCTTACCATTCACGATATAGAGACCCTTTGCAGGAGCAGCAATGCGCTGGCCGCTGAGGGTGTAGGCACCCTGCTGGCGCAGTGACTCGCGACCCACGGCAACAATGCCTGTAGCCTCATTCTCGAAGCCGATGAACTCACGGGCTTCTCCGGCAGGAATCTCCAGGTATGCCTTGCCTGCAGGAATCGTCACTGTGGCAGCCACGTTGTAGAAGCCTACGCCATAGGTTGCGTTGTTGGCCAGAGCGAAGATGTTCTCAGTGCCTGCGATGGTGCCGTCGGAAACCTTCAGGTCGGAAGTGACCACATTGGTAGGAACTGCGAAAGGTATCGTTGCATTGACTGCTTCCTCTGCATAAAGAACAACTGCGGTATTTGCAGGAACGATGCCATCCTCAATCTCAGTCAGCCTCACAGAGTTTGCCTTGCTGTTGTACTTGGTTGCATAAGCAGTAATACCAGTCTTGCTGAAGTCAACTGTGTTAGCGCTTGCGAATGTTGCGTACTTGGCATCGCTGACATTTGCTGTGATAGGCTCGATATCGGTGTAGACTACTGTAATAGAATTGATATGGGTCGTTTCGCCTACATTGAACATAACTGTATTAGCAGCCTTACCATTCTCTACAGTCCATGTCAAATTCTCACTCTCATAATCTGAATTAGCAACAGTTACGTTACCTTGTGCCAAATCGAAGGTTATGCTCTTGATTCCCTTTGTGCTGCTGGCAATAGCAATAATGTTGCCCTTATAAACACGAGTTGTGTTATTGCTTGTATAGAATTTGGAAACATTGCTGCCAGTGGCCTTAAAGGCAACAACAGTACCATTTGTCAGAGTCTGGCTTTCAAAGACGTCTCCGTTTGCCAAACCAAGGGCAACGCCAAGTGTAAACACCTCTTCAGTCTTGTTCGGGTCAATCACTGTGATGGTATATTCAGCACTACCGGCCTTGAATTCATCATTACCTGCGAATGTTGCGGTGATGGTAGCAGTACCCTCCTTGCTCGTTTCAAGAAGAAGATTACCTGTGTTCTTATCAACAACGGCCACGTCCTCATTGTCAGAACTGTAGGTTACAGTCAGGTTGTTGGGATTGGTCAGTGTGGGAACAGTATACTCAGTAGCACCAAGATTTACGTTGATGGTGGTGGGGTTGAAGGCCAGTTCCGGATCGGCCTTTTCTATACGTTGAAGAGAAACGAGCTGGTTGTTCTGACCAAATTCATAAATGTCGTTATATTTCTTCAGGTCACCATAGATAACCACTTCGTCACCCACTTGGATGTCATCAGCAGAGGTGAAGTTTGCACCCTCATAGCTCTTACCACGATATGCCTGAAGCTGGTCGCCAGTTGTCGAGCCGTCGGCAGAAATGTTATAGGAAATATTCCCAAACTGAGAATTGTATGCTGTTACAATCTCTGACACGATACCCTTTGCATAGACACCAGTGATGCCTTCGTTTGCATCGATAGCAGCAATAGCCTCTGCTACGGTGTAAGGATTGTTCTCAGTGCCCTTTGCGTTGGGATCAATCACATTAACGTCGAAGGTAGCGGTGCCACCCATATAGCCAGTGACTTCGGCAACAGTAGCCGTGATGGTCGTCTTGCCAGCCTTGACACCCGTCACTTCGCCTGTTGCAGCATCTACGGTTGCGATGGTTTCATCGGCACTCTCGTATGTGACGGCACCATTGCCTGCATTGCCGTTGAGTTCGGGAGCGTCAACCTTCTCGTTGATGTTCACAGATACAGCCTCCTCTTCAAATGCGAGTTCGAGGGCAACGCGAGAATCCTGAATCTTCAGGGTGTAGCTGACAGTGGCAGCCTTGTACTCCTCATTACCAGTAAACTTAGCGGTGATGGTTGTCTCACCAACGGCCAGAACAGTCACTTTGCCCTGCTCATCGACAGTGGCAACCTTCTCATTGCTGCTTGTCCATACGACAGGCAGATTGTTGGGGTTGGTCAGTGCCTGGCCTTCGTAAGCCTCTACAATTTCCTTCGTAACAGCTGCTTCGGCAAAGCTGATGCCAGCTTCCTTACGAGTGTCTTCTGCAACGGTGGTGCAGTAGCCAGAGATGGTCGAAGTGCCACTCTTCCATGTGATAGCAATTTTGTCTAAATACATAGCTTTGCTTGCAGAACGCATGCCAATAAACTCATAATCTCCATCAATAGTCAGTTCAGTGCTTGTGCCGCATACAATGCTTCCAAGTTTTGTGCCCTGTTTATTGCTGTCATAAAGATTTGTAGCTTTTGCATAAGCACTGTTCTTTCCATAAATGTCGAGTGTTCTACCATCAGCGGTAGTACTATTCCAAGTAACAGCTATTTTGGCAATTTTACCACCGGAAGTTGTTGTAACAATGCCACTATTGTTGTTGTCTGAACGAATTTGAATATAGGTAGCACCATTAGTACCTGTTGTACTGTTGCCAGCGTATACAGCACTTGATTCTGCTGTTTTACCGCTCCAATCACCATAAGTTGTTTGGCCTATCAAGGTGTTATCCAAATTATCCGTGATTTCAGTAAAATTGCCTTCAACATTCGCAAATACAGCGAAGAATGTTAAGTCGCTTTCACCCATTTTAGCAGAAGTTACGAAGTCTGGCTTCTCGTCTGTAGTACCGTTGATGGCCGTTGTCACCCAGCCCTGGAATGTCAGACCTTCAACATCATCAGGATTCTCAGGGAATGTGATTGCTGCACCCTCCTTATAGTCTGCTGTGGTTGTCGTACCGTTCACATTCCAAGTCACAGTATGAGTGGGAATAGCATTTACGGTAATCTGGTATTCAGCAGTCTTGGTTACTTCACCTTCGGTATAGTTGACAGTTACTGTTTGTTCTCCAATCTTGCTCATGTCATAACCAGAGAAGCTTGCGGAGGAAGTCACGTCATTTTCTGAATTGTCTTCATAGGTGGCGGTTACTTCCATACCTTCATGGCTGAACTCGTCGCCCTCTTTGAAGGTTGTGGGATATTCGCCTGAAAGGCCAATTGATACAAGAGGAGATGTCCCCTGTTTAGCAAAAGTGACATCAACTTTTTTTACGTATATAGCCTTTTTCATTTTGCTATCACGGGCAACCTTAACAACGATTTTGCCACTGCCTGCTCCTTTAAAAGTATAATCTGTTGGGGTGTTTGTGGCTTTTGGGTCTTTCGGGTCTGTACAGGTGAATTCTGTACCACCAACCGTAACAGTAATAGTAGCTTGAGCCTGTGCGTCGCGCGCATTCACAACAACTTCTGTAATTGTTCCGTTGATATCTGACGTTTCCAATTGTACGTATGAAACCTCTTTATTATTTGTTCCATAATGAACACCTGCACCACTGTCAAAAGTAGATTCTTCTGCATCGGATGTTACAGTCCATTCAACTCCGTCATTAGCAGTTCCTGAACCTCCGCATGCAGCAGTAAACTCCAAAGTGCTCTTATCTGCCCATGCACTTCCTCCTACCAGCATACATGCGAGTAGGAGCATGATTTTTGAGAGTAAATTTTTTCTCATTTTCATTTTGTTTTTAATTAATAATGTTAGTTATAATGATTTTGTAATATACTTTATGTGAATTTTGTTCATAAGTCGGTGCAAAGTTACTAACTTATTTTCAGTCTGCCAAGAAAAAAGATGGAAATTTATGCCGTTTTCTTTCTTGTTTGTGAGGAAAAATGACTAACTTTGCCCGTTGAAAGAAAAACAAACCCGTAAGGACTATGATAAAACTGTTTGTTCCGGGCCGTCTGTGCCTTTTCGGCGAGCATACCGACTGGGCGGGCCACTATCGCACGATGAATGCCGACATCCCCGCCGGCGCGGCCATTGTTACGGGCATAGAGCAGGGCATCTATGCCGAAGTAGAGAAATCGAGCCTCTTCGAGGTGCAGAGCACTGCCGAGAGCATGCATGGGCAGTGGCACGACTTCGCCTGCCGGATGGACGAGCAGGAGCTGAAGCGCATAGCCCGCTCGGGCGACTTCTTCTGCTACTGCGCCGGCGTGGCCTCGTATATGCTGGAGTGGTATAAGGTGGGTGGTGTGCGCATCCGCATCACCGACATGACGCTGCCCATGAAGAGCGGCCTCAGCTCGTCGGCGGCCATCTGTGTGCTGGTGGCTCGTGCGTTCAATATTATATATAACCTGAATCTCAACACGATGGGCGAGATGAACATTGCCTACGTGGGTGAGCTGCGCACGTCGAGCCGCTGTGGCCGACTGGACCAGGCCTGTGCTTTCGGCGTGAAACCTAACCTGATGACCTTCGACGGCGACGAGATCGAGGTGCAGCCACTGAACGTGAAGCGCCCGCTCTACTGGGTGTTTGCCGACCTCTGCGGCGAGAAGGATACCATCAAGATTCTTTCTGACCTGAACAAGGCCTATCCCTTTGCCTCGAACGAGCAGGAACGGCAGGAGCACGACGCGCTGGGACGCAAGAACCAGGAGTTTGTGGCAAGGGCCGTGAGGTATATGGCCGAGGGGCAGGTGGAGGAGCTGGGCCGGCTGATGACCGAAACCGAGGAGGTGTTCGACCGCCAGGTGGCTCCTATGTGCCCCTCGGAGCTGGCATCGCCCAAGCTGAAGGCTGTCCTGGCCGACGAGCGCATACAGCAGCTGACGTGGGGCGGCAAGGGCGTAGGTTCTCATGGCGACGGTTCGGTGCAGTTCCTGGCCCGCAACGAGGAGGCACAGCAGCAGCTGGTCGGCTATTTGGAGTCGCAGGGCATGCCTGCCTACAAGCTGACCATCCAGCCCGTCCACACCGTTCGCAAGGCCATCATTCCCGTGGCCGGCTTCGGCACCCGCCTCTATCCCGCTACGCGCTGTCTGAAGAAGGACTTCTTCCCCATACCCTGCCCCGACGGCATGGTGCGCCCCGTTATCCTGATTCTGCTTGAGGAGCTGGTGAAGAGTGGCATCGAGGAGGTCTGCCTGGTGCTGGGTTCGGAAGAGGAGCGCCAGCTCTATGCCGACTTCTTCGAGCGTCCGCTTTCCGACGAGCATCTGCGCAAGCTGAACGCCGAGAGTCAGGAGTACGAGAACCGCATCCTCGACATAGGCAAGCGCCTGCACTACGTCTACCAGAAGGAGAAGCGCGGCTTCGGGCATGCCGTCTATCAGGCGGCGCAGTTCGCTCATGGCGAGCCAGTGCTCCTGATGCTGGGCGACACGCTCTACCGCTCAACGTCGAACAAACCCTGTGCCCTGCAGCTCATCGAGGCATACGAGCGCTACAACAGGCTTACCCTCGGCCTCTACCCCGTGTCGTTGGGAAGCGTGAGCCATTTCGGCATTATGAGCGGTGTGTGGGAAGACAAGGACTGCAACCACATGAAGGTCAGCGCCCTGAGCGAGAAGCCGAAGGCATCGTATGCCGAGGAGTTCCTTGGTGTGCGCGGCAAGAACGGCGAGAAGGAATACTGCTCGGTGTTCGGCCAGTATGTGCTGACGCCCGAGGTGTTCCGGCAATTAGAGGAAGACATCAGGAAGGCCGACGAGGCTGGCGACCACCTGACCGAAATAGAGCTGACTGCCGCCCTCGATGCCGTGCGGCAGCAGACGGGCATGATGGGCGTAAGGCTCAGGGGCGAGCGCTTCGACATGGGCAATCCCGGCGCACTGGTCGAGACGGTGGCCAGCTTCAGCAAGCTATGAGAGCCGAAGTCTTCCCACCCCCTTTTTCGTTTGCATAATCATGCATTTTGAGGCTTTGCGGAAGCACGTCTGAAATTCATGCTGAATTTCGATGCAATTAAGCCCAGATTGTCGTGTAATTCAGCATGAATTGAAGCGTAATTCATGCTGAATTATAACTCGGTGAAAATCAGTTACTTAACAGGTTTGTAAAGCGTATATTTATTCACAGGTAACTGAAACTGAGTCATGAGAGCCGCATGGTGAGCGAGATGCGGTTGCGCCGACGGTCGACCTCCAACACACGTACCCGTACATGCTGGTGAAGACGCACCACCGTGTTCGGGTCTTTCACGTATTTGTCGGCCAGTTGCGAGATGTGTACCAGACCGTCCTGGTGGACACCGATGTCGACGAAGGCCCCGAAGGCGGTGATGTTGGTCACAATGCCGGGCAGCTCCATGCCCTCCTTCAGGTCGTCGACGGTCTCAATGCCTTGGGCAAAGCTAAACTCCTCTATCTGCTCACGGGGGTCGCGGCCGGGCTTCTCCAGCTCTTTCATGATGTCGGTGAGCGTGGGCAGGCCAATCTCGGCCGTTACATACTTCTTCATATCGATACCTGCCCGCAGGTCTTTCTGCTTCATCAGCTCGCCTACGCTGCATCCCTGGTCTTTCGCCATCTGCTCTACCACGGCATAGCTTTCGGGGTGTACGGCACTGTTGTCTAACGGGTTCTTGCCGTTGGGAATGCGCAGGAAGCCGGCACACTGCTGAAAGGCCGAAGGCCCCAGGCGGGGCACCTTCTTCAGTTGGGCACGCGAGGTGAAAGCACCGTTCTCGCGGCGATAGTCGACGATGTTCTTGGCCAGCGTGGGTCCCAGGCCACTGACGTATTGCAGCAGGTGGGTTGATGCCGTGTTCAGGTTCACGCCGACGGAGTTTACGCAGCTCTCAACGGTCTGGTCGAGCTGTTTCTTCAACTTCGTCTGGTCTACGTCGTGCTGATACTGTCCCACGCCGATGCTCTTGGGGTCGATTTTCACCAGTTCGGCCAGTGGATCCATCAGCCGGCGACCTATTGAAACGGCACCGCGCACGGTGACATCCTCGTCGGGGAACTCTTCGCGGGCAGCTTTCGATGCGCTGTAGACCGAAGCGCCGTCCTCACTGACGACGAAAACCCTCGTTTGTCCGTGCTTTCCGGTTTCCCCGGAAAGGCAGTCCTCCACAAACGCCCGCGTCTCTCTCGATGCCGTTCCGTTGCCTATGGCGATGGCCTCAATTTTGTAGTCTTTCAGCATTTGCTGCAAGTGGGCTGTGGCCTGCATGCGCTTGTTTATTGGCGGATGGGGGAAGATGGCTTCGTGGTGTAGCAGATTGCCCTGCTCGTCGAGACAGACCACCTTGCAGCCCGTGCGGAAGCCGGGGTCGATGCCCATGACCCGCTTCTGTCCCAGGGGTGCGCCGAGCAACAGCTGTCGCAGGTTCTCGGCAAAGACGTGGATAGCCTCGTCGTCGGCCTGTTCCTTGCTCAGCCCTGCAAACTCGGTCTCTATCGAGGGCTTCAGCAGTCGCTTGTAACCATCTTCTACAGCCTCTTGCACTAATCGCCCGCAAGGGGTGTTGCCATAGACATAATGACGTGACAAGCGCTCAATGCACTCGTCGTCGTCGACAGAGATGGCTACGCGCAGAATGCCTTCGCTCTCACCTCGGCGCATGGCTAACAGACGGTGGGAGGAGCAGCGCTTCAGCGGCTCGTGCCAGTCGAAGTAGTCGCTATATTTGGCTGCCTCGTCGCTGTCGGCCTTGCCTTTCACCACCTTCGACGTAATGACCGCCTGGCGGCGGAAGGCACTGCGCACCGTCTGACGGCTGCGCTCATCTTCGCTCACTGTCTCGGCGATGATGTCCTGTGCGCCCTTCAGCGCATCGGCGGCGGTGGCTACGGGCAACCCCTCGCCCGCAAAACGCTCGGCAGCCCGCTCCGGGTCGTGCTCACGCTGCATGAGCAGGAGGGTGGCAAGGGGCTCCAGACCTTGTTCGCGGGCCACTTGCGCACGGGTGCGCCGCTTGGGACGGAAAGGCAGGTAGAGGTCTTCCAGCTCGGTGGCATCCCAGCAGTCGTCAATGCGTTTCTGCAGTTCGGGTGTCATCTTCTGCAAGTCGGTAATGGTCTTTACAACCGTTTCCTTGCGCTTGGCCGTATCCTTCAGACGGTCGTACTGGTCGCAGATGGCGGCAATCTGCACCTCGTTCAGCCCGCCCGTGCGCTCTTTTCTGTATCGGGAAATAAACGGAATGGTGCAACCCTCGTCGATGAGGGCCAGCGTGTTGGCTACGGCCTGCTCATGGAGGTTCAGGCTTTTGGCTATGAGTGAGGCAAATATCATGGCGTCTTTTGGCTTCCTTGAAAAAAGGGGAACGGCCGTGAAAACAGACCGTTCCCCCTTCTTGGTTAATATACAATAGTCTGCATAGACGTGTTGTTACTCTTCGGGCTCGATCATCTTCCAGATTCCGGCAGCACAGGCGGCACCCACCAGCGGGCCTACGATGAATATCCAGAGATTGGCCAGAGCTGTTCCACCCTCGAAGATGGCAGGAGCAATAGAGCGGGCGGGGTTGACCGACGTGCCCGTATAGCGGATGCAGACGAGGTGTACGAGAATGAGCGACAGGCCGATGGCCAGACCGGCGAAGTTGTTGGTGGCACCATTGGTCTTGGCTGTGGCACCGAGCACTACAAGCACAAACACGCAGGTGAAGATGATCTCGGCCAGCAAACCGCCCACGACGGTGACGTTGGCCTGCAGGTCGTTGGCGCCAGTGCCTTCGAGGCCGGGAACATTGGCAGTGAGCAAAGCCAGCAGGGCAGAGCCGATGAAGGCACCTACCACCTGACCACAGATGTAGCCGCAGGCATCCTTACCGCTCATGCGGCCCGAAAGCCACACGCCAAGGGTGATTGCGGGGTTGATGTGGCAACCAGAGATACCGCCGATGGTGTAGGCCATGGCCACGACTGCCAGACCGAAAGCAAAAGCTGTTCCCACTACGGCCGGAATGTTGCTAATAGGATTGCAACCAAGGCTCACGGCTACGCCGCAGCCCATTAATACGAGCACCATTGTGCCCACCATTTCTGCTAAATACTTTTTCATAATGGTTTGTTTTTAGAAATGAATGTTAAAAGTTTTATTGATACAACGTTTTTCTACATGTTTTATTGTGCCCGATAGTCGAAAAAGTCGAAATCGGCGTATGAATAGCCTGTCTGGTACTTTGTGGTGCCGGTGAACACAAACATACCTACAAGCGGGAGGCTATTGCTGCCGGCAATGGCAGGGGAGAGAAGCAAGCGCTCAATTTGGTCGAGCAGTTGGAATTTCTGTCCGTCGAGCGAATAGAAGAACTGGTAGTACTGGCTATCGCAGGCTATGCGAAGCCACATTTTCTCAAACGTACGCGAAAGGTGCTTCTCGGCTATGAGCCATTGGTGGCTTCTCAGCTGGAATTGCAGTTTCAGCCTGTGCTCGCCCTTGTTGTTGTTTATGAATAGCTGCACATAGCAGCTGTCGGAAAGGTAAACGCACATGCCGGCTTCGTCGCCGCTTTCGTCATCGAAGAAGCTGATGCTCGTCTCGGCTGTGAATTGCGGTGTCGTCTGTGGAAGGGCGAGAAAGGTTGTCGGCTCATGGTCTTTCAGGTTGTATGGGCTGCCATAAAGGCGTAACATGCCGTCGTGAAGCACGTATTTCGATGCGTCAGGCTGTTGCAGGTACTGCCATTCTGCTCCAAGTTGTTGCTCGTTGAAGTCGGTGCAGAAATGCTTCTGGCCGAAAGCTGCAACACAAATCGTGAGCGTCAATAATAGAATTATGCTTTGTTTTTTCATTGGCTTTTGTTCGATATTTGTGTGCAAATATAGACATTTTTTTTAAAACAAGCAAAGAAAATGACAAAAAAAGGGTCACCGCTGTGACCCAACCTTTGTTAACCTTAAATCTAATACTATGAAAAACACATTGCAAAGATACGCATTTTACCCGAATGCCACAAGGATTCCGAACGTTTTTGGTGTATTTTTGATAATTAATTGACATAAATCAATCGCCCGTAAAAATGGCGATAATATTTGGTGTTTCCGTTTTTTATGCTTAATTTTGCCGACAGTTATGGAACAGCAACAATATATCAAACAGTTTCCCGAACTCTTTGCGGGAAAAACTATTCTCTATGTTCATGGCTTTGGCTCTTCAGGTCAGTCGGGCACTGTCGACCGCTTGCGCCAAGTGCTGCCCGAGGCGCGTGTCGTGGCTCCCGACCTGCCTGTTCGTCCGGCAGAGGCCATACAGTTGCTTCGCGACACTTGCGAAGCCGAGCAGCCTTCGCTCATCATCGGTACCTCGATGGGCGGCATGTTTGCCGAGATGCTCTATGGCTACGACCGCATCCTCATCAACCCTGCCCTCCAGATTGCCGAAACCATGCAGAGCCACGGTCTTACAGGCAAGCAACAGTTCTTCTCGCCTCGCAGGGACGGGGTGCAGGAGTTCTATGTTGACAAGCCGCTCGTGAAAGAATACAAGCTGATGACCGAGCAAAACTTTGCACATGCCGCAGACGATGGCGAGTCGACAAGGGTCTTTGGCTTGTTTGGCGATGAAGACCCGTTGGTCGACACTTTCGACCTCTTCCTACAGCACTATCCGCAGGCCATCCGCTTCCATGGTGAGCACCGCATGAACGACCGTTCGTTCATGCACTCAGTGTTGCCCGTCATCCGATGGGTTGATGACCGGCAGCAGAACCGTGAGCGCCCTATTATAATAATAGGTGTGGAAACGCTGAAGGATGGCTATGACAAGCCTGCGAGCAGCAGCCAGAAGGCGGTGAGCCTGTTGCAGGAGCATTATCAGCTCTTTTTCGTCAGCCCTGTCAACGAGCCTGCATCTGCAGCGGTGGGCAATGTGCTGCAATGGTTAGAAAAATATATCAACGTGCCGGCTTGGGGGCATACCATATTCACCAGTAAGCGTCATCTGTTGCTCGGCGACTATCTCATTGAGACCGAACACACACGCAATTCAATGGCTACCCGTCTGGAATATGGCAGCGATACCTTCAAGACCTGGGAAGACCTGTTAGCCTATTTCTCGCGATTGGGCGGACAGTGAATGGTATGACTATTTAGCCGTGAAACTGGTTACGCTGGTTGTTCCCTTGGCAGTGCTTCCGAGATAGAGGCCATGGAAGGCGGTGGCGGCATCGGTGGGAGCCGTGGTGTCGCTCTTAATGTAGTAGGTGCTGCCTTTCGTCATGCCCGTAGCCGTGATAAGCGAGAGTGTGCTGCTGATAGCGGCGGGGAAGCTGTAGGTTACGAGGTTATTGCCCGAAGCATCGGCAAGCGTATAGTAGGTGTTGGCCTTATAGCTGAGCGTACTGGTCAGGAAAGCATAGCCCTGTTTTGCATTCGAGATGCTGCTGCTCGACGAACCGCCGCCCTGCGTACCACCGGCACTGATGGCGATGCCTGTGCCCGTAATCTGAATATAGCTGTTGTTGTCGCAATCGAGTCCTTCCTCTGGCGAGCCTTTGGTCGTATAGGAAAAGACTATGCCGTTGCCTATGGTGATGGCACCCGTTCGCCCGGCATTGGAGTCGATGGCATCGTTGCCATTCGAGTAGCATACGGTTACGCCCCCGTTGAAGTAGATGTTGCCAGAAGAGTTGATGCAGTCGTCGTAGCAGGCAAAGTAGTGCTTGCCGCCCTCAATGTAGATGGCCGTCTTCGATTCCAGGCCCTCGGCTCCGTTGGTCTTCGTGGAAATATCGGTCGAACCGCCATAGATGTAGACCGTGCCCTGCACCTTGATAGCCTTGGCCGAGGAACCGCTCGACTGGCCTCCCCAGCCACCCCAGCCACCGCCGCCACCAGACGAACCGAGCGATGAGCCAGAGGTGGAAACTGTCAGCGTGGGGCCGTTGCCGTCGGTAGTGCCCTGTGTATAAGTTCTGGCACTCTTAATGCCTTTGCCGCCCGTGCCACTCATGGTGATGGTGATGGTGCCGGCATTGAGCTTGATGCTCGTATCGGCCTTCATGCCCTTGGCCGTGTAGTTGTCGTTGGTACCCGTCTGGCCGGCTCCCGTATTGGTAATATTGAGTGTTCCGCCGTTGGTGGTGATGTTGGTGGCCGTGATGCCGCGTCCAGCCTGGCCAGAAGCCGTGATTTTCAGCGTACCGCCGTTTTGCACGAAGTCCTTTGTCTTGATGCCCGAGCTGTAGCTGGCATCGTTGTTGATGACCTTCATGGCTCCGCCTGGTATGAGCGTGATGGTGCCGCCGTCAATGGTCACGGCAGCCTTCGACTTGATGCTCTTGCTCATCTCGCCACTGTTTTTCACCGTTACCGTACCGCCCGCAATGGTCAGGTTGCCGTCGGCTTTCAGGCCCATGGCGTTATAGCTTGTGCCGTTGTCCTCGCTCACGTCGCTCGAACCGCCGTAGGTGTTGGTCACGTTCGAGAGCTGATAGGTGCGGGTTGAGCCGCTGGTGGTGTAGCTGTTGGATATGCTGTAGTAGATGTCGCTGCCGCTGGTAGGCGCGGTGAACGTGGACGACTTGATGGCGTATGTTCCGTTGCGACCAGTATAGTCGTCGCTCTTGAAATAGTAGGTCGTGCCGTCGCCAGCAGTCTTGAAGTCGTAGTAATAGAAGGTGGTGTTGCTGTAGCCGTTCGACTTCGAAACGGTGCTGGTGAGCTGTTGCACGAGTGTGCCGTCGCTCTTGTATAGGTAGAGAGTCTTCCAGGCATTGTTGCCGCCACCGCCTCCGCCGCCAGGCCATCCGCCAGAGGTGGGCAGGCTTACGTAGACCTTGTAGCTGGTGGTGGTTTCCGGCTCTGTTGTTCCCGTGGTCTCTGCCGTTCCTCCGGCACCATTGGCAGTAATGTCGATGACAGTGGTGCCGTTGGCCTCGCTGATGTTGATGTTGCCGTCGGCACTCATGCCCTTGCCTCCTGCGGCTGTGTTGCTGATGGTTACGGTGCCGCCGGTAATGTCGATGTCGGCACCGGCCTTGATCGAGGTGGGATAGCTCAGGTCTTCACCTGCTACGATGCTGCCCGTTTGGCTGATGGTCACCGCTCCCCCCTGTATGTTCACCAAGCTGTCGGCCTTCAAGCCCTTGGCTCCGTTGGCCGTCACGGTGATGTCGATGGTGCCATTGACTATTGTCAGCGACCCAGTGTCTTCGGTCTCGCGGTCGGTATCGTCCTTGAAGCTCACCTGTAGTCCGTCGTCGCCCACGTTCTTCATCGTCAGCACACCGCTCTCCATGAGAAAGTACTGGTTGCAGTTCAGACCGTCTTTCGCCGACTTGAGGATGTTGATGGTGCAGTTCTTCATTTCAACATACTCCTTGCTCCAGATGGCGCAGGCCGTATTGCCATAGATGTTCAACACGCCCTTGCCCTTGAACTCGGTGTGTCCCTTTGAGACAAAGCAGCCTTTTGCCGCGTGGCCAGTGCCGTCGGTCAGTGTGTTCTCGGTGTCCTTCTTGATGCTTACGGCAATGCGTTTGCCGTCCTGAATGTTGATAGCGGCTCCGTTGGGGTTGGTCAGCGTGAGGCCACATAGCTCTATGGTGGCCTTGTAGGAACCTTCCATGTAGAATTCGCCATCGGTCGAAGAACCGCTCAGTTCGTAGGTAATCTCAAACGGTAAGTCTTCGCTTTGCGCTATGCTCACATGGGCACCACTGGCGTTCACCGTCAGATATTTGGCTACGTTGCCCGCCACCTTCACCAGCGCAGCATCGTCGTTATAGGCAATGCTCACGGTGCTGTCGCTTACTGCTGTGTTGTCGAAAAACATCTGTGTCACTTCGCTCAGTTGGAAGACCTTCTCCATGATGGTCACGGTCTCACCATTCTGATAGACCATCTCGCCGGCTTGTGAAGCAGGAATCTGGTAGGTCACTTGTCCCACTTGAACGTTCAGCGTTTGCGCCATGACGGTCATTCCGACCGCCAATGTTGTAAATAATAGTAGTATGATTCTTTGTTTCATGTTACTGATTTTTGTTTGCAAAGATAACCTCCACTAATCAGAATTTATCCCAATTCTTTTGAACAGTTGCCCTTCGGCTTGGTTATTCCGTCAGTTTTGGT
>CAJONO010000160.1 GCA_905235905.1 uncultured Prevotella sp. | reverse complement strand
TTATTCCGATATTTCGTTATTCCGATATTTCGTTATTCCGATATTATTTGAACACCCTCTTGTCTATCACTCTCTTGGCCTTGCCCTCTGAGCGCTCTATGCTCTTCGGCTCGGCCAGTTTCACCTTGAATCCCAGGCCAATCACGCTGCGCAGCTCGGCCTCGAGCTTTTTCTGCAAACCTACCATCAGCCCCATCTCGTCAGTGAAGTATTCCTCCTTCACCTCGACACGCAATTCGCTGGTATCGGTGTTGTTCACGCGGTCGACAGTGAGCATGAAATGCGGTTCGAACTCAGGCAGGCTCAGAATGACAGCCTCAATCTGCGACGGGAACACATTCACGCCACGAATAATCAGCATGTCGTCGCAACGACCCAAGATACGGTCCATCCTAACTAACGTACGCCCGCACGAACACTTATCATAATGCAGGGCTGTCAGGTCGTGGGTGCGGTAGCGCAACAGTGGCATACCTTCTTTCGTGAGATGGGTGAAGGTCAGTTCGCCCAGCGTTCCCTCAGGAAGCGGTTCGCCCGTGTTCGGATCGAGTATCTCAGGATAGAAATAGTCCTCATTGAGGTGGGTGCCGTGCTGGCACTCGCACTCGTAGCCCACCCCAGGGCCGGCAATTTCCGAAAGACCATAAATATCGTATGCCTTGATGCCGAGGCTCTGTTCCAGCTTCACACGCATTTCTTCCGTCCATGGCTCAGCACCGAAGGCACCGACGCGCAACTTGAACTCGTCGCGCTTCCACTCGCACTCGTTCAGGGCCTCGCCCAGGAACAGTCCGTAGCTGGGTGTGCAACAGAGTATGGTCGAACCGAAGTCGTGCATCAGCGTAATCTGCTTCTGTGTGTTGCCCGAAGACATTGGTATGACGCTGGCACCAATGTTCGTTGCGCCGTCATGGGCCCCCAAGCCACCCGTAAACAGTCCGTAGCCATAACTCACCTGGAATATATCGTCCTTCGTAGCCCCGTATGCCGTGAACGCACGTGATATGGCCTCGGCCCACATGGCCAGGTCTTTGCGTGTATGAAGCACCACTACCGGCTTGCCCGTCGTTCCGCTTGAGGCATGAATACGTACAATCTGGCTCATGGGGACGGCAGCCAACCCAAAAGGATAGTTATCGCGCAGGTCAAGCTTATTGGTAAACGGCAGTTTCACGATGTCGTCGATACCCTTAATGTCACCTGGTTCGAGACCTATTTCCTGAAATTTCTTCCTATAGAAAGGGGTGTTGTGATACACATACTCCGCCATCTTGACCAGACGACGGCTCTGAATTTCGCGAAGCTGTTCGCGATCCATGCATTCAATACTGGGATTCCAAATCATAAAGCTAAGTCAAAGTTGGTTAGTTTAAACTCTTAGTTTGAGTGCAAAGGTATGAAAAAGTTATGAATTCCCTGCAAGCAAATCAAAAAAAACGCAATAATTGTACTTTTTTATGAAAAAAACCGGTCATTTTCCGTTTTGGCAGTCTTTGCGCTCGTTTTTTCGGGGAAAGTCTTTGGTCGTGTCGGCAAAAAGGACTATCTTTGTAACCCAGTAATAACGAACTCATATTTTTTAGCATGATGAAAAAGACATTTCTATTACTAACCATTGCAGCTCTGTTCGCGTCCTGCGGAAGCGAGAATTCGAAGAAAGAAGGAGTGCAACAAATAGACTCGGCCTATTACCACAAAGCAGAAGGGCCTGTGGAATGCACGGTAAGAGCGAGCCTGCCTGTAGAGCGACTTAACCAGGCCGTAGGCGAATGGCTCGACGAAGCCCTTGGCGGTCTTTATCCCGGCGACCCGACCGACATTCAAGCCATTGCCGACTATTACGGCAAGGCCATGACCGACACGCTCACCAACTGGGCCAACGATCCTGACCTTCCCGACTTTGCAACAAGGGAACTGGCATTTGAAGCCCGCATGGAGTATGCCTATGAGACAAACGAATTTGTAACCTATACACTCACGACCTACACCGATCTTGGCGGTGCCCACCCCACCTCAACATCCCAAGGAGCCACTTTCCGAAAGAAAGACGGCCGGCGAGTGGACTGGAACATGATAGCCAGCCATTATGGTTATAAGTTCCAAGAACTGCTGAAAGACAGTCTGATGGAATATTTCGGGGCTGACACCGACGAAGAACTCTCCGAGAACCTTCTTGACACCAATATATATAATATCCCCTATCCCAAGACCCCACCCTACTTCCTTGAAGACGGTATCGCGGTCATTTACCAACAGTACGAGATTGCCCCATACGCTTTCGGCATGCCCAACTTCCTGCTGGCATACGAAGAATCGAAACCCCTCATGACTGGATGGGCCAAAAGAATGCTAAAATAGGCAGGAAAAGATGCAATCGTTTGCGCGCTTCCTACAACTAAAATCAAGGGAAAAACAGAAGGAGCGACGAAAAAAAATAGTAATTTTGACCTACAACAAACAAAGTGTATCTATGAAATTACTATTCAACCTTGAGTACAAGACTACATTTGGCGAGCAACTTGTGCTGAATTTGCTTGGCGAGCAGCAGAGCGTAGAGCATCACACCATGCAGACGCTCGATGGCGAGCATTGGTTCTTCGAGCTTTCGAAGACAGCAAAAGCAGGAACCTTTATCGACTACTACTACAGCGTTTATCGAGGTGATGAAGAGAAGCGCCACGAGTGGTTAGTAGAACCCCACAGGCTTGAGTTTGCGGCAATCAGAGGTGCCCACTACACCATGTACGACCATTGGATCGACACTCCCGAAGACGCGCCACTCTATTCCGCAGCATTCACAGAATGTGTGCTTACCCGTGAGCGGCAGCTCAGCACGAAGACCGAGTTTTCACGTACCATACGCTTGAAGGTACGTGCTCCACAGCTTCGCAACAACGAGCGGTTGGGCATTGTGGGCGGATGCGAATATCTGTCGGCATGGGACTATAAGCGAGCCTTGCCTATGGCCGAGCACGAATATCACGAATGGGTCGTTAGCCTCGACGCCGATCATCTGCCTGGCGTGTTCGAGTTCAAGTTTGTCATGATCGACGAGAACGGCACCGAGCTGCCCGTATGGGAGAACTCAGCCAACCGCTTCATCGACCTGCCTGAGATGAAACAGGGCGAGGTCATCGTCTACGAACTGCCCCAGGCCTATTTCCCCGTCTATCCGTGGAAGGGTGCAGGCACGGTAATTCCTGTGTTCTCCTTGCGCAGCGAAGGCAGTTTCGGCGTGGGCGACTTCGGCGACCTGAAACTCATGATTGATTGGTGTGCCAAGACACGCCAGCGCATCCTACAGGTTCTTCCCATCAACGACACCAACAGTACGCACACATGGCAAGACTCCTATCCATATAACAGTATCAGCATCTATGCCCTGCATCCGCAATATACCGACCTACGCCAACTGCCCCCGCTGAAGGACGAGGCACTCAAGGCGAAGTTCGAAGCACTACGCCAAGAGCTGAACGCCCTGCCACAGATTGACTATGAGCGCATGTTCACGGCCAAGATAGAGTACCTGCAGGAAGTATTCAAGCAAGAGGGAGCCAAGACAAAACGCCAGAAAGCCTACAAGGATTTCATTGAGCAGAACAAAGAATGGCTTGAGCCATACGCCCGTTTCTGCTACTACCGCGACCTCTATGGCACGGCAACCTATTTAGAGTGGCCCAAGGAACTCGCCACACCCGACCCGATGGTTCTCGACTTCTGGTATTTTGTCCAATTCAATCTTGACCAGCAGATGCGTTCTGCCCATGAGCATGCCCGCAAGAACCGTGTCATCCTGAAAGGCGACATACCCATCGGCATTTCCCGCGACGGCGTAGAGGCCTGGGTTGAGCCACGCTACTTCAACCTGAACGGACAAGCCGGAGCACCACCCGATCCTTTCTCGGCCGACGGCCAGAACTGGGGCTTCCCCACCTATAACTGGGACGAGATGCTCAGCGACGGTTGCCAGTGGTGGGTGCGCCGTTTCCGCAAGATGTCAGAATATTTTGATGCCTATCGTATCGACCATGTGTTAGGCTTCTTCCGTATCTGGGAAATCCCCATGCCAGAGAAATCTGGGTTGAAGGGACAGTTCAGTCCCGCTCTCGGCATGAGCCGCGAAGAGATTGAAAGCTATGGCGTGATAGGGCACGACGACTTATTCCTCGTCGACCACAAACGCAGCGATCGCTGGCATCCGCGCATCGCCGTACAATTCCAAGAGGCATACCAGAAGCTTAACGATGGTGAGAAAGATGCCTTCAACCGTCTCTACAACGATTACTTCTATCGTCGCAACAACCAGTATTGGTATCAGGAGGCCATGAAGAAGCTGCCACGGCTCACACAGGCCACCCGTATGCTCTGCTGTGCCGAGGACTTGGGCATGGTGCCCGACTGTGTGCCCTGGGTCATGAACGAGCTGCGCATCCTGTCGCTCGAGATACAGTCAATGCCTAAAGACCCGAGCGTCCGCTTCGGCCATCTGTCGCGCAACCCCTATCGTTCCGTATGCACCATATCCACTCACGATATGTCCACACTTCGCCAGTGGTGGGACGAGGACGAAGCCCAGACGCAGGAGTATTTCAACACGATGCTCTATCGTGGCGGTGCGGCCCCGCATCCCCTGCCCGGCTGGCTGGCCAAGGAGATTGTCTCACGCCATCTGACGTCGCCCTCCATGCTCTGCCTCCTTTCGTTCCAGGACTGGATGTCTATCAACGAAGAACTTCGTCTGCCCGACGCGAATGCCGAGCGCATCAACATTCCTGCCAATCCGCGCCACTATTGGCGCTACCGCATGCACCTGACCATCGAACAACTGATGCAGGCCGACGACTTCAACCGCGAAATCACAGAACTCATTGTGAACAGCGGACGAAAATAAGGAAACACACCTTTTCTATATACTAACTAAAAAACACATTCTGACTGCTCCGAGACCACCATTTTCAAGTGGTCGTCGGAGCAGTTCCTTTTCAGACGCCTAACATGTTTGCCAGAAAAAAGCAGGAATACTCTTGGTGGTTTCATTTTTTTTACTTACTTTTGCACGGTATGAAGACAGAGCTGATTCTGGTTGGAAAAACAGTGAGCAAGGAATTTGGCAAGCTCATCGACGACTATAGCGAGCGCATCGGCCACTATATGTCTTTTTCTATTACGACCTTACCCGAACTCAAGAACACGAAGAGCCTTTCGGAAGAGCAGCAGAAAAAGGCCGAGGGCGAACTTATTCTCAAGCAGTTGCAACCATCGGACACGGTTGTCCTTTTAGACGAGCACGGCCACGAGCCACGCAGCATTGAACTGGCACAATGGTTAGAGCAGAAGCGCTCTGCAGCACGGCGACTGGTCTTCGTCATCGGAGGGGCTTACGGCTTTTCCGAGGCTGTCTACAAGCGGGCCAATGAAAAAATCGCGCTGTCGAAGCTCACCTTCTCCCACCAAATGGTGCGCACCATCTTCCTCGAACAACTCTACCGTGCCTGCACCATTATCAAGGGCGAACCCTATCACCATGAGTGAAAAGAAGGCCGTCAGCGCGTTAATTCTCCCAAATTGTTTCATTGTATCAGCTTTTTTTCTTACCTTTGCACCCTATATATAATGTTCGAGCAAAAATGAAACCAACAGCAATCCTGCTTCTTCATTGCCCCGACCAACAGGGCATCATTACGGAAGTAACCAAGTTTATCACCGACAACAAGGGGAACATTGTCTATCTCGACCAGTATGTCGACCGCCAGGATGGCATGTTCTTCATGCGCATAGAATGGGAACTGGAAGGTTTCCTGATTCCCCGCGACAAGATCTACGAATACATCACGACGCTCTACGCCCAGCGCTATAAAATGAAGTTCTCGCTCTACTATAGCGACAAGCGGCCCCGCATGGCCATCTTCGTCTCGAAGATGAGCCACTGTCTCTACGACCTGCTGGCACGCTGGAAGGCAGGCGAGTTTGCCTGTGACATTCCCTGCATCGTCTCAAACCATGAAGACCTGCGCTATGTGGCCGAGCAGTTCGGCATACCCTACTATGTGTGGGCTATCAAGAAAGACCATTCGAACAAGGCCGAGGTAGAGAAGGCCGAAATGGAACTGCTGAAGAAGGAAGACATCTCGTTTATCGTACTGGCCCGCTACATGCAGATTATCTCCGACGACATGATAGCCGCCTTCCCCCACCACATCATCAACATCCACCACTCGTTCCTGCCTGCCTTCGTGGGAGCCAAGCCCTATCACCAGGCTTGGGAGCGCGGAGTGAAGATTATCGGGGCCACGAGCCACTATGTGACGGCCGAGCTCGACGCAGGCCCCATCATCGAGCAGGACGTAGCTCGCATCACCCATAAGGACACGCCCGAAAGCCTCGTGCTCAAAGGCAAGGACTTGGAGAAAATCGTACTCTCACGTGCCGTATCAAAGCATATAGAGCGCAAGATACTGACCTATCACAACAAGACGATTATATTCAGCTAATGGACATCGCAATCGTAAAATACAATGCCGGCAACATCTACTCGGTGGTCAACGCCCTGAAGCGACTGGGCGTGGAACCATTGCTGACGGACGATGCCGAACAGCTGAGCAAGGCCGACGGTGTGCTCTTCCCCGGACAGGGCGAGGCTCGCGGAGCAATGGAATACCTGAAGGCGCGAGGACTTGACCTGGTCATCAAAGGTCTGAAGCAGCCCGTCTTCGGCATCTGCGTGGGTCAGCAACTCCTGTGCCGCCATTCCGAAGAGGGCGATGTCGACTGCATCGGCATCTTCGATGCTGAGGTGAAGCGTTTCCAACCACAGCGCCATGAGGACAAAGTGCCCTGCATGGGGTGGAATGCTATTTACGACACGAAGAGTGGACTGTTCTCCCAACTCTCAACTCTCAACCCTCAACCCTATGTCTATTTCGTACATAGCTACTACGTACCCCTCTGCGAAGACACGATTGCCACGGCCGACTATATCCTGCCCTACTCTGCAGCCTTGCATAAGGGCAATTTCTACGCCACGCAGTTCCATCCCGAGAAGAGTGGCGATGTGGGCGAGCAGATATTAAGAAACTTCCTCGACATCATACGCAAATGAAACAGATAGAACTCATTCCCGCCATCGACATCATCGACAGTCAGTGCGTACGCCTCACCAAGGGTGACTACGGTCAGAAGACCGTCTACGGCAAACCGCTCGACATGGCCCTCGAGTTCGAGGCCATCGGCTTCGAGCGTCTGCATATGGTCGACCTCGACGGCGCCAAGTCGCGCCACATCGTCAACAGTCAGGTGCTCAAGGACATTGCCGCCGAGACCCGCCTTGTCATCGACTTCGGCGGAGGCATCAAGACAGACGACGACATGGGCAAGGCATTCGAGAGCGGTGCACAGATGGTGACCGTAGGCTCGGTGGCCGTCACCCAGCCGGAACTGTTCGAGGCATGGCTTCGCAAGTATGGCTCGGAGCGGCTGATACTCGGAGCCGACGTGCGGGGCGGCAAGATCAGCATCAACGGATGGAAGGAGGATTCGAGCGAAGACCTGCTGCCCTTCCTCAGGAAATACGTGGAGATGGGCGTGAAGAATGTGCTCTGCACGGAAATATCCAAGGACGGCACACTCACCGGCCCTGCCATCTCTCTCTATAAAGAGGTAATGACGACCTACCCTACGCTCCACCTCATCGCCAGCGGCGGCGTGTCCTGCATTGAAGACATTCAGGCACTCGAAGCCGCAGGCATCCCCGCCGTGGTCTTTGGCAAGGCCATCTACGAAGGGAAGCTTGACCTAAGAGAACTGATGGGATGGAAGCAATCGTAAATAGTAAATCACTAAATCGTAAATAAATCAAGATGGCTCTGGCACGAAGAATAATACCCTGCCTCGACGTGAAGAACGGTGAGACCGTCAAAGGCACCAACTTCATCAACCTCCGTTCGGCTGGCGACCCTGTGGAGTTAGGAAAGACGTACAGCCGCATGAGGGCCGACGAGCTTTGCTTCCTCGACATCACCGCCTCGTTCGAGGAGCGCAAGACGTTTACGGACATGGTGACCCGCGTTGCTGCCGAAATCAACATTCCCTTCACGGTGGGCGGCGGCATCAACGAGCTGGCCGACGTAGAGCGGCTGCTCTATGCCGGTGCCGACAAGGTGAGCGTGAACAGTGCTGCCATCCGTCGGCCTGAACTCATCGACGAGATTGCCAAGCGATTCGGAAGCCAGGTGTGCGTAGTGGCCATCGACGCAAGGATGGACGAAATCGAAAATAGTAAATCGTCAAGTAGTAAACCAGCTTGGCATTGCTACTTGAAAGGAGGCCGAGAGCGTACCGAGCGCGGACTCTTCGAATGGGCATACGAGGCGCAGGAACGAGGAGCCGGCGAGATTCTCTTCACCTCAATGGATCACGACGGCGTGAAAGAAGGCTATGCCAACGAGGCACTTGCCCGACTGGCCGCCGACCTCTCCATTCCCATCATTGCCAGCGGCGGAGCCGGCAAGAAAGAGCACTTCCGCGATGCCTTCATCGAAGGACATGCCGATGCAGCCCTGGCCGCCAGCGTGTTCCACTTTGGCGAGATACCCATACCCGAACTGAAACAATACCTACACAACGAAGGAATAAACGTAAGACTATGACGATAGATTTTGAGAAGATGGGCGGACTGGTGCCTGCCATCATACAAGATGCCGACACCCGCAACGTGCTGATGCTCGGTTTCATGAACCGTGAGGCATACGAGAAGACCCGCCAGACGGGCCACGTGACCTTCTGGAGCCGCACCCGCAACTGTCTCTGGACAAAGGGCGAGACCTCCGGTCATTTCCTGAACCTCGTAGATATGAAAGCAGACTGCGACAACGACACGCTGCTCGTCAAGGTACACCCCATAGGCCCCACTTGCCACAAAGGCACCGACACCTGCTGGGGCGAGACGAACACGTCCGTGCTGCAAGGTTTACCCTTGCAGGATCAAAGGGGGCAAGGTTTACCCTTGCAGGAACCCTCCCCCCTCGCCTTCCTCACCGAGTTGCAGGACTACATAGCCCGCCGCCATGAGGAGATGCCCGAGGGCAGCTACACCACGAAACTATTTCGCGACGGCGTGAACAAGATAGCACAGAAAGTGGGCGAAGAGGCTCTCGAAACAGTCATCGAAGCCACCAACGGCACAGCCGAGCATCTGGTCTACGAAGCCGCCGACATGCTCTACCACCTCATCGTCCTGCTCACCGCCAAAGGCATGCGCATTGAGCAAGTGGTCGAAGAGCTGCACCGTCGCCACGACCCCAACTGGGATGCCGAACGCCGTAAGGCCAAGGCCGAGGGAAAAATGAAATAAGGAAGCCACAACATCACGACATCACAAAGACTCGACATTTCGACATTTCGACATTTCGACAAAAGAAAAAAATGCTAATTGAGTATAAGAACGCAACCATCTGCCAGCAGGACGGCGAAGAAGTCCTCAAAGGCATCGACTTCCACGCCGACAAGGGAGAATTTGTCTACATCATCGGCAAGGTAGGCTCCGGGAAAAGCTCACTGCTGAAAAGCTTCTATCAGGAGCTTGACATCGACGAGGCCGACGAAGCCCGTGTGCTCGGTGTCGACCTGACTGCCATCAAACGCAGGCAGATACCGGCCCTGCGCCGCCAGATGGGCATCATCTTCCAGGACTTCCAGCTCCTGGCCGACCGCACCGTCTACAAGAACCTGCGCTTCGTACTCCGCGCCACCGGCTGGAAGAAACATGAGGTCGACGCCCGTATCGACGAAGTGCTCACACAGGTAGGCATGAAAGACAAGATGCTCCGCATGCCCCACGAGCTGTCAGGCGGCGAACAGCAGCGCATAGCCATTGCCCGTGCCCTGCTCAACAGCCCCCAGCTCATTGTGGCCGACGAGCCCACCGGCAACCTTGATGCCGAGACCGCCGGCGGCATTATGCAACTGCTGCGCGAAATATCGCTCACGGGCACGGCCGTCATCATGACCACCCATAACATCCAGCTCATCAATCAGTTCCCCGGCATCGTCTACCGTTGCTTCGAGGGAAAACTGGAAGAAGTGACCGGAAACTTCAACAACATTCAGATTGAAGTGGAAGCAGAATCGTAAAGGAGAAAAACAAAAAACAAATATTTAAAAAGGTGATAATAAGCTTATGAAAGTAATGAAGTTCGGCGGCACCTCGGTAGGTACGCCGCAAAGAATGAAAGACGTTACCACACTGGTGACAAAGTCAGGACAGCCCGTATTCCTCGTACTCTCGGCCATGTCGGGCACCACCAACTCGCTGGTCGAAATCAGCGACTATCTCTACAAGAAGAACCCCGACGGGGCCAACGAGGTTATCAACCAGCTGGAAAAGAAGTACATGCACCATGTAGAGGAACTCTATTCGAAAGAAGAGACCAAGGTTGAGACACGCGAGTTCCTGAAAGAAGAGTTCGACTACCTGCGGTCGTTTACCAAGGAGCTCTTCACCTCGTTCGAAGAGAAGAACATCGTGGCACAGGGCGAGATGATGTCGACCAACATGATGGCCAACTACATGAAAGAGCAAGGCATCGACGCCGTGCTGCTCAACGCCCTCGACTTCATGCGCACCGACAAGAACGCCGAGCCAGACCCCACCTATATCAAGGAGAAGCTCGGTGCCATCATGGAGCAGAACCCCGGCCGGCAGGTCTACATCACCCAGGGCTTCATCTGCCGCAATGCCTACGGCGAGGTCGACAACCTGCAGCGCGGCGGCAGCGACTACACCGCATCGCTCGTCGGGGCAGCCATCAATGCAGAGGAAATACAGATATGGACCGACATCGACGGCATGCACAACAACGACCCACGCGTGGTCGACAACACGCAGCCCGTACACCAGTTGCAGTTCGAGGAGGCAGCCGAGCTGGCCTATTTCGGTGCCAAGATTCTGCACCCCACCTGCATCCAGCCCGCCAAGTATGCCGGCATACCCGTGCGCCTGCTCAACACCATGCAGCCCGATGCCGAGGGAACGGCCATCAGCAACACCACGGAGTATGGCAAGATAAAGGCCGTAGCCGCCAAGGACAACATCACCGCCATCAAGATCAAGTCGAGCCGCATGCTCCTGGCCACAGGCTTCCTGCGCAAGGTCTTCGAGATTTTCGAAAGCTACCAGACACCCATTGATATGGTGTGTACCTCAGAAGTGGGCGTGTCGATGTCGATCGACAACTCGGCCCACCTCGGCGAAATCATGGACGAGCTGAAGAAGTACGGCACTGTCACCGTCGACACCTCGATGTGCATCATCTGCGTCGTCGGCGACCTCGACTGGTCGAACATCGGCTTCGAGACCCGCGTCATGGAGGCCATGAAGGACATTCCCGTGCGCATGATCAGCTACGGCGGCTCCAACTACAACATCTCCTTCCTCATCAAGGAAGAAGACAAGCGGCGCGCCCTGCAAAGCCTCAGCAACACCCTCTTTAGCGAATAGTGTGCAACGTGGTTTCCCCACGTTGAAAAATATCAAGACACATGAAAGGACAATTCCCCGTAGAAAGGTTTGCCAAGATGCGCACACCTTTCTACTATTACGACACCGAGCTGCTGCGCCAGACGCTCAGTGCCATCTGCCAGGAGGCCAGCAAGCACGAAGGCTTCGTGGTCCACTATGCCGTCAAGGCCAACGCCAACCCCAAGCTGCTGCGCATCATCCGCGAGGCAGGCCTCGGTGCCGACTGCGTGAGCGGCGGCGAGATAGAGGCCAGTGTGCGAGCTGGTTTCCCCAGCTCGAAAATTGTCTACGCCGGCGTAGGCAAAAGCGACTGGGAAATCAACCTCGGTCTCGACAACGACATCTTCTGCTTCAACGTAGAGAGCATCCCCGAGCTGCAAGTCATCGACTCCTTGGCAGCGGCAAAGGGCAAGGTGGCCCGCGTGGCCTTCCGCCTGAACCCAAACGTGGGTGCCCATACACACGCCAACATCACTACTGGTCTGGCCGAGAATAAGTTCGGCATAGCCATGGGCCAAATGATCAGCGTCATAGAGCAAGCCCAACAGATGGAGAACATACGCGTCGTGGGATTGCACTTCCACATAGGCAGCCAGATACTCGACATGGGCGACTTCCAGGCTCTGTGCAACCGCATCAACGACCTGCAGGACGAGCTGCAGCGCCACCGCATCGTTCTTGAGCATATCAACGTGGGCGGAGGCCTCGGCGTCGACTACCAGCACCCCAACCGTGTGCCCCTGCCCGACTTCAAGAGCTACTTCGACACCTACGCCCGTCGGCTGAAGCTGCGTCCCGGCCAGACGCTCCACTTCGAGCTGGGGCGCGCCGTCGTAGCACAGTGCGGAAGCCTTATCACGCGTACCTTATATATAAAAGAGGGGGCCGTGAAGAAGTTCTGCATCGTCGACGCCGGCTTCACCGACCTCATACGCCCCGCCCTCTACCAAGCCTACCACAAAATAGAGAACATCACGAGCGAAGAGCCCACTGACACCTACGACGTCGTGGGGCCCATCTGCGAGTCGACCGACGTCTTTGCCAAGCAAACCGACCTGAACCGATGCCATCGCGGCGACCTCATCGCCATACGATCGGCAGGTGCCTACGGCGAAATCATGGCCTCACAGTACAACTGCCGACCACTACCCAAAGGCTACACCGACGACGAAATCCTAATGGTTTGACACTGCTCCGTGTCACACCATTCGTACTCGAATAAGTACGGGCGCAGTACTTCAGCGTCCATACTCCAGTACTTCAGCATCCGAACTGCGGCACTTCGGTATTCGAACTGCGACACTTAATGCCAAAACAGTGCTGTCAAGTGCTCCCAAAAGTCGCTTTTTGGTATTTGTTTATCGAAAACAAAACTATATGAGACAAAAAGAAAAGCCAACAACAAAAAACACCGCTAACTTTGCAGCCAGATTTTTTATTCTAACTAAAATTTGTAATTTAAAATGAAAAAACTACTACTTTCATGTGCATTACTCCTCGGAATGGGGGGGGTAAGTTCTGCGGCCGAATATGAAATCGACCAAAAGTTCACAAGTGTTGCCGACTTGGACGGCAAACTTTTTATGATTGTCAATGAAACTGATGGTAAGGCTATCTATAATGTTGATAACCAGAACTTGAAGTATGACACTTATGCCAATGCCGTAACGGGTACTGCCTACATGTGGAAAATCAATGCTGTGGCAGGTCAGGAATACTATACGGTGCAGGTGATGAAAGCAAACGGTGAGGCCGTGGGTCTGTGGGGTAACAACGCCATCTATCTGAACTCTGGTAAAGAGGGTGGTTTCAATGGTTGCTTTGTTCTCGGAAACGGTAGCATACAGGGTACCGACGTGGAAAATGGTGGTGTCTGGTACATTGAATATTCTGAAGGCAATGGCTTTGCTTTGAAAAACGTTGCTCGTAACGGCTATTTTGCTGGTGTTAATCCCGCACCTACAGGCACCGATCCTATTTATTGGACGTTCTGCACCATCAAGGAGAAAGTTGTTGAAGACACTGAGGATCCTGGTGTAAAGGCTTGTCCCGAAGGTTGGACTGACATGATTACCAATGGAACTCTGGCAGACGACGAGACGGGAAGCTTCATTGTTGAAGTAGGAAATGGTAAAGAAGAAGCTACTATCACTGAGGGTGCTGGCCGTATGGCTGGTCGTGGCATCAAAGTAACGTCGAAAGACAATGCTTCTAATGTTTGGGACACCCAGTTCTTCCTCGTTGCCAACGAAGCTATGGCTGCTGGTACTAAGCTTCATGTAGAGTTTGACTATAAGGCAAGCAAGGCTGCAAAGGTAACAACACAGGCACATAGTGCACCTGGTGCTTATATTTCCAACAACGGTATTGGTGACGTAAACTTTGGTTTGAGTTGGGAGCACTTCGAGACTGAGATTATTGTGAAGGATGACAACACCAAGGTTATTGCCTTCAATCTGAACGAGAACAAGACCGAGGCCATCGATTTCTACTTTGACAACCTCGTCATGTGGTCAAAGGCTAACGCTATTACAAAGGGTACTTATGATGCTACCGATGCCTTGGAGCTTAGCTTCGCTGACTTCAAGTCACTTGGTGGTGAATGGAATGCTGAAACCAAGTCGTTCACTGGCAACTGCGGTTTCCAGTGGGATGGCGAAGGAATCGATGCCGACAGATATCAGTACCTTGTTATTACTGTTGCACAGAACCTCTGCGTTGGTGGCTACCAGGCACATATTAAGGATAAGAATGGCAAGGAAGTTATTGGTGACCAATACGGTGCTGACTATATGAACATGTGGTTCGGTCAGTGGAACCACCATAACTGTATGTCGATCGACATGGAGAAACTGCGCACTGGCCATGAGTTTGACATCCACCATATCACAGAGTTTATGATTGAGGGTGGCAGCGGTGTCACACTGGCCAATGCATACTTTACCAACCAGAAGCCTAACAACGACAAGAACTGGGGCAATGAGGATGCTGGCGACTTCAGCATCTCTACAGGCATTGCTGTAGACAAGTTCGGAACTGTATGCCTGCCCTACCAGGCAGCAATCGCAGGTGCCAAGGTCTATGAGATTGTGAAAGGTGGCAACTGGGGCGTATCACTCGCCGAGCACGACGGTCTGCTGGTAGCCGGTAAGCCCTATTTCTATCAGACTCTTGCCAGCAACGATGGAGGCAAGGCTCCTGCTGCCGTCCGCTTCTACAAGGCCACTGCCGCAACCGTTTCTGCTCCCGTTGAGAACAACGGTCTGATTGGCACGTTCGAAGCTACGACTGCTCCTACTGGTTCGGTTGTACTGAACGACAACAAGCTATGGACTGTGAACAGCGACGTGACGGTAGCTGCCAATAAGGCTTACATCGACCTGACGAAGGTTACTGAAGTTGCAGGTGCCCGCGGCACCGTGACACTCGGCTTCGACGAGGCAACCGCTATCAAGACCTTGAAGAGCATGAATGCTGCCGGCGACATCTTCAACATGAACGGCCAGCGCCTGGCTCAGCCCACCAAGGGTCTAAACATCATCGGTGGCAAGAAGGTGCTCGTGAAGTAATCACACCTATTCATATCATTCACTAATCCAACAAATAAAATACGACAATTATGAAAAAACTTTATATGGCCCCCTCAATCATCAGCACACGGATGGACGAGGAAGAGATGATTTGCACCTCTCTGGGTGTCAGCGGCACTACCCAAGAAAACAACATTACCGCTGCTGAAGGACGCAGCATTTCCGCCCCCGACCTCTGGGCCGAGGAAGAGGAGTAATCTCCTGTGTCCATGCAAAGAAAAGACATTAGTTTGTTTTAATATTTAGTATTATAAAAAAGAGGCGCCGCCGCGAGTCTTGGAGGACTCGGGGCGGCGTTGTTATTATAAATGTGGGTACCAAAACGCATTTTCTTGAGCCGACAGGCTTGTTATTCGGATTTTTTTCCTAAATTTGTAGGCGAAATAACGTGCTATGCTCAAGACCTGTGCCTACATACTGCTTTTAGCCCTGCTCTGCACCGCCCTCCCGATGCAGGCGCAACAACTACGGCTGGCAGGACTGGTCTACGATGCCGATACGGAGAAGCCCGTGGCTTTTGCCAGCATCCTGATAGCAGAGAGCGGGCAGTGGGCCGTGAGCAACGAGAAGGGTTTTTTCAGCATCAAGAACGTGCTGCCGGGCAAGGCCATGATTACCGTGCAGTGCCTGGGCTACCAGAAGCGTTCGTTCTACGTAGAGCTTACCCACGACGTTACCGACATGCGGTTCAGACTGAAGCCTGAGAACCTGAAGCTCGACGAGGTGACCGTCGTGGCTAAGCGCAAGGAAAACGAGGCCACCACGAGTTACACCGTTGACCGTCGTACGCTCGACCAGCAGCAGATTCTCAACATCAGCGACGTTCAGACGCTTCTGCCTGGCGGTAAGACCGTCAACCCCTCGCTGATGAACGATAACCGCATAGCCTTGCGCAGCGGCAGACAGGAGAAAGGCAACGCCTCGTTTGGCACGGCGATTGAGATTGACGGCATTCGCCTTGACAACAATGCCATGAGCGACGAGACGGCAGGTGCCTCGACGCGCACGGTGAGCGCATCGGATGTGGAGAGCATCGAGATGGTGACGGGCATCCCTTCGGTAGAGTATGGCGACCTGTCGAACGGCATTGTCAAGGTAAACACGCGCAAGGGCAAGTCGCCCTTCATTGTCGAAGGGAAGCTAAACCAGCACACCCACCAGATAGCCGTGAACAAAGGCTTCGAGCTGAGCAGGCATCTCGGTGTGCTGAACGCCTCGTTCGAACGGGCACGTTCGTTCTCGAATGCAGCTTCGCCCCATACGGCCTACCAGCGTAACGTGCTCTCGCTGCGCTACATGAACGTGCTTATGAAAGAGGCGATGCCGCTGACGCTCAACGTGGGCCTCACGGGCAATGTGGGCGGCTATAATTCGGAAGCCGACCCTGACGAGGAGCTCGACGACTACCAGAAGACGCACGACAACGCCCTGCGCGCAAACGTCGGACTGCAATGGCTGCTGAACAAGCCGTGGATTACCAACATGGAGTTTAGCGCCTCGATAGCCTACTCCGACCGCTGCAGCGAGAACTACTACCACACGAGCAGTGCCTCGACACAACCCTATATCCACACTACCACCGAGGGCTACTTCATGGCGCAGGAATATGCCCCACTGTCGGCAGACGGCGACGATGCTGACGCTCCCATTATCCTTGGTCCTACTGGCTATTGGTACGTGAAGAGTTTCTCCCACTCCAAGCCTCTCAGCTGGTCGGCGAAGCTGAAAGCCAACTCCACTTGCCGTTTCGGTACGGTCGTCAACCGTCTCATGGCCGGTTTCCAGTATAATGGCAGCCACAACTACGGGCGCGGCAACTACTACGATAGTCTGAAATATGCGCCTACCTGGCGCGAATACCGCTATGACAAACTGCCCACCATGCACAACCTGGCTTTCTACGCCGAGGAGAAAGTCACAGTACCAACAACCAAGAACGGCTCGCTCGAACTGACCGCCGGCCTGCGCGACGACATTACCGCCATTGGCGGCTCGGCCTACGGCACCGTGACGAGCCTCTCTCCGCGGTTCAATACCCGCTATGTGTTCTGGCGGAACAAGTTCCGCCGGTGGGTCACCGCCCTCGAACTGCATGCCGGATGGGGCAAAAGCGTGAAACTGCCCTCACAGCAGGTGCTCTACCCACAGCCGTCCTATAGCGACCTATTAGCCTTTTCGTCTACGTCAACAGCCGACAACCGCTCTTACTATGCCTACCACACCTACCCCTCCCAGGCACAGTATAATCCTGAACTGAAGTGGCAATACACCCAGCAGACCGACATGGGCCTTGAGATGAACATCAGGGGCACACGTCTCTCGCTATCGGGGTTCCATCATCGCACTCACAACGCCTATATGGCCACGAAGACCTACACGCCGTTTGCCTATCGCTATACGGGACAAGGTGCCGTGCAGGGTAGCGGTATTCCGGCAGCCAACCGCACGTTTACCATTGACCGCGAGACGGGCATCGTGACCGTACACGATGCTACGGGAGCCGCAGGCTCGAAGGAGCTGGCCTACACGGAGAAGCACACCTACACCCTGAACCGTCGCTATGCCAACGCCACGCCCATTGACCGCTACGGCCTGGAATGGATGGTCGACTTTGCGCAAATCAAGCCACTGCGCACCTCTGTTCGCATTGACGGCAACTACTATTGGTATAAGGGCATCGACGACGTGCTCTTTGCCGACGTGCCCTTAGGCTTGAACAATGTCACTTCGAGCGGACAGCCCTACCAGTATGTGGGCTACTACCGTGGCTCGAACGTGACGAGCACCGGCACCAATGCCAGTGCTACGGTGAGCAACGGCTTCCTCTCGAAGCAGCTCAACCTCAACACGACGCTCACCACCCATATTCCCAGAATACGCCTCATCATGTCGCTCCGCTTAGAGTGTACGCTCTATCATTACAGCCGCAACCTAAGCGAGTTTGGCAATGGACTGCGGGGCTATATGCTCGACGAAGGCGACAACTACGTGGGCCAGCCTTACGACGGCACAAGCGAGAACAAGCATGTGGTGGTCTACCCAGAATACTACACCACATGGGAGGCTCCCGAAGAGATGATTCCCTTTGCCGAGAAATTCCTTTGGGCGAGAGACAACGACCCGCAGCTGTTCAACGACCTTTCGCAGCTCGTAGTGCGCTCGAACTTTGCCTATACAATGAACCCCAACCGCCTCTCGGCCTACTACTCTGCCAATCTGAGCGTGACCAAGGAGATAGGCGACCACGTGTCGGTGTCGTTCTATGCCAACAACTTCTGGAACACGATGCGAGCCATACGTTCCTCGCAGACCGATCAGGAAATCTCGCTCTTTAGCAGCAGCTACGTGCCCGACTTCTACTACGGACTGTCGCTGAGACTGAAGATATAAACAAGTGAAGAGTGAAAAGTGAAATGATGAAAAGAAGTAAAACAATGACGTTGTGGCTGTGGTTGAGCATCACCACCCTTCTCCTTTCCTGTTCCTATAAGGAGGATGTCGAGACCTGTCTGCTCACGGTGACGCTCGTCTACCCCGAGAACACCGTCGCCCCCTACCAGGGGGTACGGGTGGAACTGCGTAGCATTGGCCGCAACATGATTTTTGTCGATTCGACCAACACACAGGGAGTGGTGCGCTATCGGGTCACCCCTGGCATCTATGAAGCCTCGACCACCAGCCAGTTTGTCGACTCTGCCGGCACCACCTGGTGGCGCTATAACTTCAACGGTGTGAGAAGCATGATCGTCGTCTCGCCCGACAGTCTGAATGAGGCAAGTATAGAACTGAAAGCATCTAAAAAGAAAATAGTACATTAACAACGAAAAGAAACATGAAGAGACTTATTTTAGCTTTATCGCTCATCGTTTGCCACATTGCATCAGGGTTTGCCCAGGAATGGAAGATGACCATCACCAAGACCGATGGCACCACACTGGAGTTACTGACCTCTGACGTGAAGGACATCTCCTTCATGGAGGACAAACAGTCTGTGGCAGAAGACCAGAATGCCGACCAGATTATTATTAAGGAGGTGTATTGTGGCGGCTGTCAGAAAGACGACGGCAGCGACTTCTTCCAGAGCGACAAATGCATCATTCTTTACAACAACTGCCCCCAGCAGGCCGTGGTGAGCAATCTCTGCATAGCTTTCACCACCCCCTACAACAGCAATGCCGACAACAAGAACTACGATGCCACGGGCACACTTGTCTATGACGAAGAAGGCTTCACGCCAGCACTCAACGGCATCTGGTACTATCCCGGAAAGCTTGTGTTCGAACCTTGGTCGCAAGTGGTGGTCAATGTTCATGGCGCCATCGACAACACGCTGACCTATAGCCAGTCGGTCAACTATGCCCACCCCGACTACTATTGCATGTACGACCCTGAGAGCGGCTATGCGAACACGGCCTACTACCCCACACCTGCCGATGTGATACCCGCCTCGCATTACTGGAAAGCAGTGAAATACGGGCAGGGCAACGCATGGGCACTGAGCGTCGTAGCCCCCGCCGTGTTCATCTATCAGCCGAAGGGCCTGACTCCCACCCAGCATGGCACCGATGCCAACAATCTCTGGTACTCGCCTGGTGTGGCACAGACCCCCGTCTATGCCTGTCTGAAAGTGCCCAACGAGTGGATTATCGATGGCGTAGAGGTGTTTAATGCCGCAGCGAAGGAGAACAACCAGAAACGTCTGACTGCCGATGTTGATGGCGGATACGTCTTTCTGACCAACAAGCAGGGGCACTCGCTCTACCGCAATGTCGACAAGGAAGAAACCGAGAAGATGACTGGCAACGAAGGCAAGCTGGTGTATGGCTATGCCGACGACCCCAGTGGCATCGATGCCGAGGCTTCTATGAAGAAAGGTGCCCACATCATGTATCTCGACTGGAACAACTCTACAAACGACTTCCACGAACGGAGCAGGTGCTCGTTAAGAAAATAGGGAAAGACGGGAAATTATGAATTGTGAATTATGAATTGGTATGCGGTCTTCATCATGATGCTATTTGCCTTGGCAGTCGACGATGTCAAGGCCGATACTCCTGTGCCATCCTCAACCCACAATTCTCAACCGTCCCTTCTTCTGCGTGACTACCAGTTTGTGAAGAACGACGATCCCTGGCTCACCAGCCGTAACGCTGCGGCACTGACGCGCTTTGCCACGGAAAACATTGCCGAGGCAGAACTGTCACTGACATGCGGAAGGGGGGGCTTTGTAGACTACAGCGAATCGCCCCATGCGCTGCAGGCCGATGCCGCCATCGAGTCCTTCTTCCGACTGTCGCCCCGCACAGTGGTCTACGGCTCCATGAGCTACAACTACTTCGACGGCAAGGACATGACCGGCTCGGTCTTCACCTTTCCCTCCCATCCCTCAACTATCCAGTCCCAGTTTTCCCACCTTCCTTTCGATATTGTCGAGGATTCCTTGGGCAACGAAGGCGACAAGCATCGTGACACCTACCGGCTGTGTGGCGGTTTCGGCAGCGACGTGCTCGACGGTCTCTCCGTTGGCATGCGTCTCACCTATACTGCAGCCAATTATGCCAAGTATAAGGACTTGCGCCATCAGAACAAGCTAATGGATTTGCAGCTGTTGGCCTCGGTTTACTGGCCATTTGCCTCATGGGGCTCGTTAGGTGCCGACTATCTTTATCACCGCAACACAGAGACCATTAACTTCGGCGTCTACGGCAAGAGCGACAAGACCTATATGTCGCTCATAGACTATGCTGGCTTTATGGGCCACGTTGAGCAGTATGGCAACACCGGCTACGCCGACAAGAGCCGCGAGATGCCTCTTGTCAGCGAGACCAACGGCGTCGGTCTGCAACTGTCCATTCAGCATTCGGCGTTCTCGTTTTTCAACACCTTCGACTATGCCCATCGCCACGGATACTACGGTAGGAAATCGCCCTATACCATCACCTATGCCAACCACCGCTCCAACATCTACGACTATGCTGCGCGTCTCTCCTTTCAGCCTTCGCCCTCTTCCCGTCATCACTTAGCCTTCTCGCTCTCCGTCGAGAATCTTCAGAACGATGCCAGCACCTATCGTGAACTGCAAAACGATGCAGGAGCCACCTACTATGAGTATTACACGCCCGTGAAGACAGCCAACAAGCTATGGACTTCCTGGAGCGTGGCCTATACCTCCTGTCTGGGCTTGCAGGAAGAACTGCCCACCTGGACGTTTCAGGTGGGCGTGAACAACATGCAGCGCCAACAAACGGCATACACCTATCCCTACTACCGGCGGCAAAAACTCACGAACCATGAGATCTTTGTCGACATGGGGCGTAACATTGTGGGTAGGCAGGGTGTCTGGTCGCTAACCGTCGGCGGTTCTTTCCTGAAAGGCAAGGGCGAGCCTTTTGAAGACCTCACTTTCCTCGCCCCCAGCGACAAGCAGTCGGCTACTCCCGCCATGGAAGCCTTTCTCTATCGTGAGTACCAGTATCTCACAGCCCCACAATATAGTATAGGTGGCACAGTGAAATACGCATTCGTGTTCCCGGGTACGAAGATGCAGACATACGCCAAGACGACGCTCACCCATCGCAAGGCCAATGTCACTAACGACTACAGCCGGGGCTGCGACCATCTGACAGCCACCTTTACCCTTGGCTGCACATTTTAGTAATTAGTTCAGTTCATAATTCATAATGAGCGTGAAGCCTACATCGCTGATGCAAGGCAGGTTTTCGCGCTTCATGGCGTGACGAATGCAAACATGAAGGCTGTCGCCTGCATTCAGTTGCAGCCGCCGAAGAAGGAACTGATACTGGAAGAAACTGATGCCTTGGCCTTGTATGTTACCTTCTTGATCAATAAGGTGGGCATGCAGCGTGTCGATGCGATGCAAGCTGGAAGGGAAGACATGCTGGTCGACGATGAGCGTAAGCCCCATAAACGGATAGGAACTGCTGATGCGCAAGCCTACCAGTTCGTCGTATGTTCCCCCGGCACTTACGGGAGCAACGTCGAACAACAGGCTGTCGCTACGATCCCATCCGACAATAGGCGTATGAGCATAATGGCTATAGACCGTCTTGCGGCTGCAGCCGGCTAAGAGCCACGCCACGGCAAGTGCTACGATGGTCGTGACGACCCTATGCGTCTTTGCCTGATTCATTGCTTTGGCTGCTCTGCTCGTTTTTCGCGTCCTGTGGCTTGTGCTTCTTTTTCTTCTTTTTCTTCTTTGCCTTGTCGAAGCGGGTAATGCTGTCGCCTGCCAGCAAGTCGACCGGCCCTTCGGGCGTGGCAGCCTGATTGTCGGGTTGCAGTGACTCGGGCTTCTTGCCCTGCTTATTCATCTCGATGATGGCCTTTGCCCGTTCGGCAGTAATGGTTTCCAAGTTGGCGGCCATACGCTTGTCGGTCGAATAGGTGAGCAGACCGGCCAGTATGTCGCGCTTGAACATATAGTAGTCGGAATCCTGCGTCTGCAACACCACGTCGTGGCCAGGCAGTTTCTTTCCTGCCTCCATGTAGTCGTCGACCTCATAGTTCAGACAGCACTTCAGCTTGGCACACATGCCGGCAAGTTTCTGTGGGTTGAGCGAAATGTCCTGATAGCGGGCAGCACCTGTCGACACCGACACGAAGTTCTTCATCCACGTGGCGCAGCACAGTTCCCGTCCGCAGGGTCCTGTTCCGCCTATGCGGCCAGCCTCCTGCCGCGCTCCAATCTGCTTCATCTCGATGCGCACATGGAAGGCAGCTGCCAGGTCCTTGATAAGCTGGCGGAAATCCACACGCTCGTCGGCAATGTAGTAGAAGATGGCTTTCTGCCCGTCGCCCTGATACTCCACGTCGCCGATTTTCATCTTCAGACCGAGATTCTTGGCAATCTCACGGCTTTCAATCATCGTGTCGTGTTCGCGGGCCTTTGCCTCATGGTATTTGTCCATATCGGTCTGACGGGCCATGCGGTATATGCGCTTAATATCGTCGGCACTCTTCAGATTGGCCTTTTCCAGTTGCAACTTAACCAAGCGGCCTGTCAGGGTCACCACTCCTATGTCGTGGCCTGGACTTGCCTCAACGGCCACGATGTCGCCCTTCTTCAGCGGCAACTGGTTGACGTTGTGGTAATAGCCCTTGCGGGTATGTTTGAACTGCACCTCGACGAGGTCGGTCGTCATGGTGTTGCCCGGCACGTCGGCCAGCCAGTCATAGGTGTTCAGCTGTCGGTCTTGCCGCCCAATGGCCTGCTTGCAGAGGCCACGGTCACAGCCGGTTTTTATCATCAGGTCTTTTGTCTGTTCAATCATATTATTATTTGCTAATTGTCAGGTAAGATGCTATTTTTGAATAAGTAAAACAATCATTTGCAGGGCAAAGTCGAAGAACACGATCTTTGCGTTGGCATTCTGCCCAATGTCGCGGACGGCACGGTTGGCCAAGTCGTAGATTTGCAGCACGTTGGCCTCATTGACAAAGCGGGCGAAGTTGCGGGCAAAGTCTTCCTCTTTCTGCGTCATATAGCAAAGGTCCTTGTTGCCGAAGTTCGACATGAAGTTCTCGCGTATCAACCGCAGGAAATAGCTCAGGAAGCGCTTCTGCTTCTCACGTCCAAAGCCGGCCATGGTCTCGCTCCACTTCCTTAGGTCTTTCACCCTGCGTTGGTAGGCCAGCCTCATCAGCATGATGAAGAGGTCGAGAAACTGTTCGTTCTCCGACCCCACTTGCAGCTCCTCCAGCGCTTTCTGCCACGAGCCGTTACACAATCGGCTGATGCGTCGTGCCGACTCCTCGTCGATGCCCCGGCGCTCAATGAGCGCCTGGCAGATGGCCTCTTGGTCGGCCTTCTTCACATCGATGCGCTGCACACGGCTGCGAATGGTGTCTAACAGCAGCTCCGGTTCCTCACACACCATGACAAACACTGTCTGGCTGGGCGGTTCCTCAATCAGTTTCAGAAGCTTGTTGGCACAGGCAATGTTCATTCGTTCTGGCAACCAGATGACGCTCACCTTGTAGCCGCCCTGGCTCGACTTCAACGACAGTTTCCTCACCAGTGCGTCGCTCTCTCCAGCAGTAATCACCGCCTGCTGGTTCTCGGCACCCATCGCCGTGAGCCACTGGTCCATCGAGAAATAAGGCCCTTGCATGAGCTGTTCGTGCCACTCGTGCGCAAAATCGTCGCTCGTAGGCATGTGGTCGCTACTCATCGACGGCAGCTTCACGGTGGGGTATGTGAAGTGCAAGTCGGGGTGTTCCAGTTTCTGGAGCATGGGCGGTTCGGGGGCTTCCTGACCATCCTGTAGTTCTGGAACCTCTGAAAACATCGACACTTCCTGCTGTTTCGGCCTCTGCTCCAGCAGATAGCAGGCGAAGGCTATGGCCAGTGCCTTCTTGCCCACGCCCGTCGGGCCGCAGAGCATGATGGCATGGGGCAGACGGTCTTCGCCGACCATCTGCATCAGGCGCTCCTGCGCCTCCTTCTGTCCTATGACTTCACTGAACCTCAACTGTCAGTCCTTATTTTTATGTCCTCAATTTCTTGACGATTTCCACCACCGAGTCGACAGCCGAGACGGTGTAGAAGTGTATGTTATGAATGCCGTGCTCATAAAGCTCGCGACACTGTTGGGTAGTCCACTCAATGCCCAACCGACGGGCATCCTCGTCGGTCTTGCACTTCACGATTTCGCGGGCCAGCGGCTCGGGTATGTCGCAGTGGAACGTGCGGGGCACCACCGTGAGCTGACTGAGCTTTGCCAGTGGCTTGATGCCAGGAATAATCGGGATGGTGATACCCATCTGCCGTGCCTTCTCCACGAAGTCGAAGTATTTCGCATTGTCGTAGAACAGCTGCGTCACGGCATACTGTGCCCCCAGGTCCTGCTTCTCCTTCAGGTGCTGCATGTCCATCTCCAGGTTGGGTGCCTCCTCATGCTTCTCAGGATAGCAGGCCACCCCGATGTCGAAGCGCGGTCCGGGATTCTTGATGGGCGACCCGTCGGCAAAGAAGCCATCGTTGAACCGCTGCACCTGACGAATCAGGTCGGTCGTATGGGCATGACCGCCGGGCGTAGGCTTGAACACGGAGTCGTCCTTCGCCTTGTCGCCACGCAGCAGTAACAGGTCGCGAATGCCAAGGAACTGCAGGTCGAGCAGCTCGTACTCAATATCCTCGATGGTGACACCGCTACAGATGACGTGCGGCTGCACGGTCACCCCGAAGTGCTGCTTGATGGCAGCCGCAACGGCAACGGTGCCCGGTCGGCGTCGCAACTGCTGACGCTCGTAGCGGCCACCGCCCACCTCCTTATATACGAACTCGCTGTGATGGGTCGTAATATTGATGAAGGCAGGACTCAGCTCGCACAGTTTCTCGATGTCGGCAAACAGCTTGTCGGTGCCCGTACCCTTCAGTGGCGGAAGCACCTCGAACGAGAACTGGCGCGGTGAGTCATCTTTCCTGATAATGTTTGCAACAGCCATATCTGTTTTTTGCTTTTAGCGTATTTGGCGACAAAATTACAAAAAAAAAACGGCATCGCTGCAATTCTGTCGTTTTTTTGCCATTATTTAAGTTTTGTCATGGCGAAAATCTCTCTTGAGGAGCCAATTCCCCCGTTTTTTTTGTCGAAATCATTGGTATTTTGCTTTTTTCTTCGTACATTTGCACTGGAGAATCAGGAACGGAATCAGCGAGAACGGTTCTTCTAATCAGTGGATGAGAACACATATTTTATTATGATTATCCGCAATCGTACCACCAAGACGCTGAAAGCGTCGACGCTCAATAACCGCAGTGTCCGTAGGACCTGCGGACAACAGGAAGCGATGGAAAGCACTCTAAAAGAGTGCCCCATCTGCTCGCAGGGGCGACTCCTTCAGAGTCGATGTTACCTATGCACCTGCTGTCCGGGGGTGCTCGCTACGCTCGTACCCTCGGTTATGAAACGAAGACCGCGCTGCGGTCTCTTTGGTGGTATCATTGCCAATAATCATTTATTTTATTAACAAGACAATGACAACTATGAAAAAAGCAATTACGTTATTCTTAATGCTATTCTCTATAACACTGTCAGCCCAACAATCCGACTCGTCTCTTCTCAGGCCTGGCTTGAGTTGGACAATGTTGTATGAGTATGTTATTCCTCTGAACTACGGTCCTATGTATTCGTATGAAGAAATCAAACTCGAGGGATACACGCTAATTGACGGCATACCCTTCAAAAGAAAGCACCACCGTGGCTGGTATGCCGGGGAACCGAAACCGCAAGAATGGAAGGTAAGCAATGAGTTTCTTGGACAAAGTGGAGGCAAGGTGTATCTCTATTTCCTCTCATCCCGCAACCGACAAACTCATCCCGTGATGAACATGGACTTTACAGCCAGCGTAGGCGATGTGATATCTATTAGCGATTTGATATACCCAGATGATACCACTTTCGACTACACTGTGACAGCAGTTTATGATACGTTATTTGTTAATGGCTCAGATGACAATACCGCTCGCCGATGCTTGGAGGTAAGAAACGAAGAGGAATATGAACATGACGTATGGATAGAGGGCATTGGCTCGTTACATTGTGGTGTCCTCTCCACCATCCCTTTCACTGGGTCCATTTATCATCTGTATCGCTGTACTGAAGGTGACAGGATTCTCTATCAGTATGAACATACGCCTACCGCCATCCGTGAGACGACACGTTCTGACACGCATGTCGAAACGAAGACTACACCATTAGTCTTCGACCTGCAGGGGCGCCGTTGTAATTCTAAAATTGGAATTTCAAATTACAAGAAAGGTGTCTATATTCAGAATGGGAGGAAGGTGGTGAGGTGATTCTCAACGAGATTCGACGAGCAAAGCCATCGGATCGATGACTTCTTGATTACTTTTCTGCAATATAATTTTGCAAAACAACAAAATAATTGTACCTTTGCAGCAAAGAATCACGTTCTATGTCGAAATATGACCGATGGACTACTGGCTTGCTGACTTTGCTGGTTGTCGCCTTGCTGACTCTCTGCGTGATGAGCATTGTGGCACAGAAGCGAGCAGAAGCCAAGAAAGCAAAGACTGAATATGCAGGAAACAAAGAATAATAACCAGTGGCTCACCATCCGCGTGGGTCGCAACACACTTTCCTTCTCGATGCCCGACGAGCAGGGGAATGTGGCTTTCGAGCCATACATCGTGAAGAGCGGCGTGTCGATGGCCGCCAACCTGCGCGAAGCCTTCAAGAGCGCCGACATGCTGCTTCAGGCGCCGTCGCAGGCACGCGTACTCCTCGACTCGCCCGTGCTCATGGTGCCAGTAGAACAGTTTGAGGAGGAGCAGATGACCACGCTGTATCATCACGCCTTGCCCAGCAACGAGCAAGTCTCGGTGTTCTACAACGTGCTGCCCGACCTGAACGCCGTGGCCGTGTTTTCCATGAACAAGGACCTGAAGGTCGTCATCGACGACCATTTCGCCAGGGTGAAGCTGATTGCTGCCATATCTCCCGTTTGGCGCCATCTGCACCAGCGCAGCTTCACCGGCGCCCGCAACAAGCTCTACGGCTATTTCCACGAGCAGCGCTTAGAGGTGTTCAGCTTTCAGCAGAACCGCTTCAAGTTCTGCAATTCGTTCGAGGTCCAGCACGTGCGCGACTCGCTCTATTTCCTGCTCAGCGTGTGGAAGCAGCTGCAGCTCACCCCACTCTACGACGAGCTCCACATCGTGGGCGACGATCCCGAACAGGAATGGCTCCAGAAGGAACTGCGCAACTATCTGCAAAACGTCTACCTGATAAACCCCGTGGCCGACTTCAACCACGCCCAGGTGGCCGAGATCAAGGGCATGCCCTACGATTTGCAGACCCTATTCGTGAAAGGCCGATGAGAATTATTACAGGACAATACAAGGGCCGCCATTTCGATATTCCCCGCACCTTCAAGGCACGGCCCACCACCGACTTTGCGAAGGAGAACATATTCAACGTGCTCCTGCAACACGTCGACTTCGACGGTGCCAGCGCCCTCGACCTCTTCTCCGGCACGGGCAGCATCTCGTTAGAACTGGTGTCACGCGGCTGTCGGCAGGTGGTCAGCGTCGAGCTCGACCGCGACCATCACCGCTTCATCGCCGACTGCCTCAAGAAGCTGGGCACACAGGCATGCATTCCCTTGCGGGGCGACGTGTTCCGCTTTCTGAAAAGCTGCCGGCAGCAGTTCGACCTCGTTTTTGCCGACCCGCCCTATGCGCTGACCGAGCTGCCCACACTGCCCGACCTCATTTTCGAAAAAGACCTTCTGAAGCCTGAAGGAATATTCGTTCTGGAACACGGCAAGAACCACGACTTCGCCAACCATCCGCATTTCATGGAGCACAGGGCCTACGGCAGTGTCAATTTCTCGCTGTTCCGATAGGCTGGCAGCAATTCACTTTTGCATGTTTATGCAAAAACGGTCGAATGGCAACGGCACTGAAAACGCCTGAGAATCGGTTTTTCGCCAGCAACGTGCCATTCGGTGTAAAACGGGGCCGTTTTCAGGTACTTTCCACAAAGCACTGATTATCTGACGTTTAAGCCATTCCTACCACAAAAACAGGGCAAAAAGCACTATTTGCGACATCGTTCTCAGCCGCAATTCAGCATGAATTGGGCTGTAATTCAGCATGAATTGAGCCATGATTCAGCATCGGTTAGGACGTAAAACAGCATCGATTTCTCGGTCATTCAGCATGAATTGTCACAGCAAGCATGCTTCACTCCATGAGAAAGCAGTAATTTCTCCTTTGGAAGATGGTCACAAGCAAGCACTCGTCGACGTAGTTTGCAAAAACAAAATGTCTTGAAAATCGAAAAAAGGACTGCATAAATATCGAAATATTCATATTTTATGCAACAATGCATCTTTTTTAAAAAATAATTGCAAAAACATTTGTCGGAATGAATATAAATACATAACTTTGCAAGCACAATCACAAAAAACGAAAGAAATGAAGACGGTTTTTGCAAACATTTGGTGGTGGCAAGCTCAAGATTGAAACAGTCGTGAGAAGTAGCCCGTATGCATTGCAGAAAACCGAAAAAGGCTCGTCGTTCTCACGACGGGCTTTTTTTAATGAAACAGAAAAAGAATATAACAAAAAGACAAGGATATGAAAGAGAATTATCAAGTTGACGAGAAAGGATTTTACGGGGAGTTCGGGGGCGCGTATGTGCCGGAGATTCTGTACAAGTGCGTGAAGGACTTG
>CAJONO010000159.1 GCA_905235905.1 uncultured Prevotella sp. | reverse complement strand
AGAAGCAGTCTGCCGCCCTTTTAGGGCTTGGATGGGTTGTATTGCCGCTATCAGGGGTTTGCACCCCTGCCTGTGCTCTATCATGCCATCGGCATGATTGGTGGTACGGTTGCGGATAATCAATAAATTTAAACATATACAGCATGGGAGAATTCGTGTAATTCGTGGTCAATAAAACATGTGAAACTTGAATTAAATAATGTTAATGTTTAGTGCCTGCCAGTTTACAATCACTGGGAAAAAGCGTCAAAAGCAAGAAGCCGAACGGCTTTTCACAAGTATTGAAAACAAACAGACACCGATGAAAACAAGAATACTGACACTGCTCCTACTGCTGACGGCCCCGATGCTGCGCGCCGTGGCCGACGGCATCGACGACATTCGCCAGGCACTGACCGATGCCTCGACAGCCCAGATGCAGGAGAAAGTCTACGTGCATACCGACAACACCTGCTACTTCGTGGGCGACACCCTGTGGTATAAGGCCTACGTGGTGAGCGCTGGCGACCTGCTGCCTACCGACATGAGCCGTCTGCTCTACGTAGAACTGCTCTCGCCCGACGGTCTTCTCGTAGAGCGGCAGACCATCGTCATCAGTCCCAAGGGCTACACCTGCGGACAGTTTGCCCTGCCCGACTCTCTCTACTCCGGCTACTACGAGCTGCGGGCCTACACGCGCTGGCAGCTGAACTTCAACGTGCGCCACCATCGCTACAGCAGGCAAGACTCATGGCTGTTCTACAACAAGCAAATGGCGGCCGACTACTATCGCATCTGGGACGGTCTCTATTCGCGTGTGCTCCCCATCTACAGCAAGCCCGAGAAGGCTGGCGACTACGACGTGAGAAGCATGTACCAGCGCCCCAAGACGCGACTGCCCAGGGTGAAGAAAGACAAGCTGCTGGTGAGCTTCTATCCTGAAGGGGGCCATCTGATAGAGGGTGTTGAGAACCGCGTGGCCTTCGACGTGACCGACCAGCATGGCGAGGCCGTAGACATCGCAGGCACGGTGACGGCCGACGGCCTCGCCCCCATCACAGTCAAGACCGAGCACATGGGCCGCGGCGCGTTCTTGGTAACGCCCAAGGGCAAGCGGCTGAAGGCCCGCTTCAAGTGGAATGACAAGAACTACAGCTTCGACCTGCCCAAGGCCGAGGCGAAGGGTGCCGCCATCCGGCTCGACGACGACTTGCTGACGATAACCACAAAGGGGCTGCCGACAGACAGACAGTATGCCGTATCGGTGCTGTGCCGGGGAGTGCTGAGGCTCTTCGAACGGGTGAAGGTGACGAACGGGCAGGTTGACATTTCTCTTCAGACAGACGAGCTGCCTTCGGGAGTGTGCGATGTGACCCTCTTCGACAGCGAGGGCCAGATTCTGGCCGACCGCCTTTTCTTCGTTAACAACCACGAGTATGACAATGCCCTCATCACGGCTCCCATCGCTGCCAACAAGACCTACGAGCCTTACGAGCGCATAGAGCTGCCCATCCAGTGTCAGGGCGTCAGCGAGCCCACCACTTTCTCCATAGCTGTTCGCGACACCTATACCGACGAGCCTTCCTACGACGACAACAACCTGCTCACCTCGATGCTCCTCTCCAGCGAGCTGCGAGGCTTCATTGCCTATCCCGCCTACTATTTCCAGAGCGACGACGAGCAGCACCGCCGCCACCTCGACCTGCTCATGATGGTTCAGGGATGGCGCAAATACAAGTGGGAAGAGCTGGCCGACACCGCCCGCCAGATGCGCTATGAGCCAGAGACGACGCTGACGGTAGAGGGCGCGGTATATAAGATGCTGAGCATCAACGAGGTACAACCCGACGAAATCACGTCGTGGCAGGACGGCGTAGGCTTCCATGCCAGCAAGGATCCCAATGCCGACAACAACGAAGACCCCTTTGCCGAGCCTGAGGAGGAACCCGAATTCCTCACAGGAGGCGTGGAAGAGGAAACCGTTCAGACAGGCCCAGACTATATGGAGTTAGGAGCATTAGGAGCTGCCAACGACTTCTTGGGCGTGAACCACGGCGGACTGCGCAAGGAGGTGCTCGTCGAGGCTGAGATCACCGTCGACGGGCAGTTTGCCGGCTCCGTGCAGAAGACCAGCAACGGAGGCCACTTCCTCTTCGAGATACCCCCGTTCTACGGCAATGGCTACCTGAACCTGAAAGCCTACAAGGAGAACGACTCCATCAAGAAAAACATGTTGTCGCGCAAAGACGCCAAAGTGCTCGACGAGGATGCCTTTCCCGACTTCTACGTGAAGCGCGACCTCTTCTTCCCCATCTTCACCCACGACTATACCTTCTATGAGAAGCATCAGCCGGAAAGGACGGCCGACGAACTCATTGACACGCTCTCGGACTTCTCGATGGAGAACGAGGTACACCAGCTTGCCAATGTCAACGTAAAAGGGCACCGACGCGGTAAGCGCGCCATCAACTGGAAAAAGCCCGCCTTTGTGATGAATGCCTACGACATGTACAACGAGCTTACCGACCGCGGCCTCTCCTTCGGCAAGGTCGACATGCGGCAGTTTCCCGTTCAGGTGTGCCGCTATCTCTTCGGCAACATGAACCGCTACACCACCTATCACGTCGACGGCCGCATAGACGGGGCCACCTACTACCGCAACTACTCGCCCGTAGATGCCCACGCCAACGAAGCCGAAAAGGCAGGACTGTTTCGCGCCAACCGCACGTCGCAGCTGCTCTACCGCAAGCTGAAGCTCAGCCGTTTGCAGGACATCCGCGTGTTTACCGACTATGAGCCGCGCACCGAAGACTCGCTGATGGTGGAAGAGCGCTATACGGCCGATGCCACCGTAGAACTCATTCCCATCGCCGACGATGGCCGGCAGGTGACCTTCCGCGACCGCCACATAGTGCTTCACGGCATCAACGAGCCGGAAGAGTTCTATCAGCCCGACTACAGCCAGCGCCAGCCTGCCACTCCTACCGACTACCGCCGCACCCTCTACTGGAATCCCAACGCCGTTACCGACAGTGAAGGCCGCTTCACCGCCGTGTTCTACAACAATAGCAAGGATACACGCCTGCGCATGACGGCTGCCGGCGTAACCACCGACGGCCTACTGCTGCACAGCAAATAGAAAAGGGGAAACTAAGGAACCAGCGTACAGCTTTCAAGATTCTTCATGCCATTGACAAATGCCTGGGCATCCATGCGCTTCTTGCCGGCCAGCTGCAGCTCGTCGATCTGCAACAGACTGTCGGCACAGGCAGCGAAGAGTCTCTTCCTGTCGACCACGATACTGCCTGGTGCCACCGCCGACGACCGTTCGGTCTTCGTAGTGCGGAACACCTTGAGCACAGCATCCTTGCCGTCGGCCATTCTGAGTGTGGTCCACGCTCCTGGATAGGGACTGAGACCGCGCACGAAGTCGTAGACCTGCTTGCCCGTCTTCGTCCAGTCTATCTGGCAAGTGTCCTTGAAAATCTTGGGGGCCGGACGAAGCGAAGAGGGAGAAGTGAAGAGCGACGAATCTTCTTGTGCCATACTTTCGGGATGGCCGTCGGCAGCGAGAATGCGGTCGAGCGTCTGCAGGCAGATGTCGGCCCCCAGGTGCATCAGCCCGTCGTAGACATATTCTGCATCGGCGGTGTCAGGAATATCGAAGGGCAATTGCAGAATGATGCGGCCCGTGTCTATGTCGTGGTCGAGGAAGAACGTCGTGACCCCCGTGCGGGTCTCGCCATTGATGACGGCCCAGTTGATGGGAGCCGCTCCACGATACTGCGGCAGGAGGGCGGCATGCACGTTGAACGTGCCGTATTCGGGCATGGCCCACACCACTTCGGGCAGCATGCGGAAGGCCACCACCACCTGCAGGTTGGCGTGATAGCTGCGCAGCTGCTCAACGAAAGCAGGGTCTTTCATCTTCTCGGGCTGCAGCACGGGCAGGCCATGCTCCACGGCATACTGCTTCACGGCGCTCGGCTGCAACACAGAACCGTGGCGCCCCACAGGCTTGTCGGGCTGAGTGACCACCGCCACCACGTTATAACCGTTCTCGACGAGGGCTTTCAGCGTTTCCACCGCAAATTCGGGTGTGCCCATGAACACGATTCTCAAATCACTCTTTTGCATCATATCTTCATTCGGGTTATTTCCTTGTAATGCCATAAAAATCAAAGATGACAGACCTTTTGAGCCTGCCACCTTTTCACCCCTTTGTGACTCCCGCGGGATTCAAACCCACAACCTTCTGATCCGTAGTCAGATGCTCTATTCAGTTGAGCTAGGGAGCCTCCTTT
>CAJONO010000158.1 GCA_905235905.1 uncultured Prevotella sp. | reverse complement strand
TTCTTTAGGAAATCAACTGCCGTTTGAAGTCCTATGTTCAATTCTGTTAATACTTTATTTAATCTTATTCCCATTCTGTAAAATTTAAAAATTTAAAAATTCAAAAATTAAAAACTCAAATACTTAATCAATCGCAGAATCAGTACCGCGACTGATCCTTTAATTTTTTAATTCTTCAATTTTTTAATTTTACTCAAATTCTGCCTTCAGCACTTCGAGCAGATGGTCGACCGTCTCTTCTTCGAGGTCGGCTTTCTCGATAAGCATCTCACGCGGTGCGTTGATGACGGCCTTGGCGGTGTCGAGACCGATGGCCTTGATGGCATCGATGACCCACTGGTCTATTTCGTCGCTGAACTCGTCGAGGTAGATGTCCTCGTCGTCCTCGGTGCCTTCGGGTACTACGCGGAACACGTCGATGGTGTACTCGGTAAGCATGGAGGCCAGCTTGATGTTGATGCCGCTCTTGCCAATGGCGAGACTCACTTCTTCGGGCTGCAGGTAGACCTCGGCCTTGTGGTTCTGCTCATTGAGCGTGATGCTGGTCACCTTGGCAGGCGAGAGGGCGCGCTGTATGAAGAGCTGGGTGTTGTTCGAGAAGTTGATGACGTCGATGTTCTCGTTCTGCAACTCGCGAACGATGCCGTGGACACGACTGCCCTTCACGCCGACGCAGGCTCCTACGGGGTCGATGCGGTCGTCGAAGCTTTCTACGGCCACCTTGGCGCGCTCGCCCGGCATGCGGGCCACGCGGCGAATAGCAATGAGGCCGTCGTTAATTTCAGGCACCTCGGCCTCTAACAGGCGCTTCAGGAAGTCGGGACTGGTGCGCGAGAGAATGATGCGGGGGTTATTGTTCTCGTTCTGCACCTCTTTTACTAATGCACGGATGGTCTCGCCCTTCCGATAGTTGTCGGCGGGTATCTGCTCGTTCTTCGGCAGGTGCATCTCGTTGCCCTCGTCGTCCATGAGCAGCACTTCGCGCTTCCACATCTGGTAGACCTCGCCCGAGACGATGGTGCCCACCTTGTCCTTGTATTTCTGGTAGAGGGCATCGTGGTCGAGCTCCAGAATCTTCGAGGCCAGCGTCTGTCGCAGGTTCAGGATGGCGCGGCGTCCGAACTTGGTGAAGTCGACCTCTTCCGACACCTCCTCGCCCACTTCGTAGTCGGGCTCAATCTTCTGTGCCTCGGTAAGGGCTATCTCCTTGTTCTCGTCCTTCACGTTGTCATCTTCCACCACAATGCGGTTGCGGTGAATCTCGAAGTCGCCCTTGTCGGGGTTCACAATAACGTCGAAGTTCTCGTCGGAACCGAACATCTTGGCCAGCACATTGCGGAAACTCTCCTCAAGCACACTCACGAGCGTGGTGCGGTCGATATTCTTGGTCTCTTTAAACTCCTGAAAGGTCTCAAACATGCTGGGACCTTTCGAATTTCTTTTTATTGCCATATTTTTACTTAAAATTAATTACATACTTCGTCGACTTCACCTCGTCCATCGAGAACGGCTTGTCTACCTCTGTCAGCACAGGGCGCTTCTTGCCTTCGGGTACCTGTTTTTCCTTGGTAGTAACGACAAACTGACGGCCGTCGACGCTCTTCAGTACGCCGCTGCACTTCTTGCCGTCGGCAGTAACGACCTCTACCTCGTCGCCCACGTGGTTCACGTATTGCTGGGCCACCTTGAAGGGCTGTCCGATGCCGGCCGAGCCCACTTCCAGTTCGTATTCGCCCAGCTCGTCGCTGCCTTTCTCCTGCAGGAAGCGGCTCAGCTCGGCGCAGTCCTCAATCCACACACCGTCGGCGTGGTCGATTTCGATGACGATGCGGTCGTCATCCATCATGATGTCTACCAAGAAGTAGTCGCCGTTCTGCAGCCACTCTTCCACCCATGTCTTGATTGTGTCTTTGCTTATCATTCGACTTGATTTATAACAGAAATGAGGAGCTCTTGTCAAGCCCCTCATTCCTCTGAACGGTGCAAAGGTACGACTTTTTCCTGAATCCTGCAAATATTTTCAGGAAAAAACGCACGAAATGTTGTGAAACAGGGGTTTAGAGACGGAAAATAGGGGTTTGGGAGGCCGGTATCGGAAAGTTAAAAAATCTGTAAATAGTTAAAAAAGTGCAGCTCGAGCACTCTTCGTCAGGGAAAAGTGCTATCTTTGTAGCGTCATGGTAGTAGGTCACGCTTCCCAGCGTGACTTCGGAAGTAGAAATGCAGTCGTCCTATACCATAGTGCGGACATTTTTCTTTATACAGATGAAAAGAATCATTATCACAGCCTTGTGCTTAGGGTGTTTGGGAAATGCCCTGGCACAGAAATTCGAAGTGGCCGATGCTGCCAAGGGAACCGTGAAGACCAACACCTTCTGGAGCGACTGCTTTTTGCAGGTGGGGCTCGACATGACGTTGCAGAATCCCTATGGCTACAAATTCTCAGACGTGTTTCCCAACGGCAAGTCGTTCGGTGTCGACGTGGCCCTTGGCAAGTGGTTCTCGCCACAAGCAGGCGTTCGCGGCAAGCTGAACTGGGAGAACGGCATCGGCCTCTTCCGCAACGACCAGGCCAACTGGCTGGCACCCTTCTACCATCCAGGCGAGAACATGGATAAGGGTGGCTACATCTCTGTCTATGGCGACGTGCTGCTCAACGTGCCGAATATCATTGGCACGTATCGGCCCGACAGGGCGTGGGACCTCAGCGTCTATCCGCGCATCGGTGTCAACTATAACTATGGCGTGAGCAAAGGTTCGCTGCAGGTGGGTGCAGGCCTGCTGAACACCTATCGGCTGAACGACCGCTGGAGCCTGTACTGCGACCTTGCCTATATCATGACCGGCAGCGGCTTCGTGGGGTCCGAGAACACCGTAGCCACCGGCACGGGCACGGGCCACAATGGCTACCTTGCCATCGACATAGGCGCACAGATGACCTTCGGCACCAGCCATCGCGACCATCGCTCCGTCGCCACCAACGGCTTCTGGCACAACTGGTTTGTGCAGGCGGGTGTCGACATGTCGCTCATGAAGCCCTATGGTTACGACTTCTCCGAGGTGTTTCCCAAGGGTGTCACCTTCGGTCTGAACGCTGCCGTGGGCAAGTGGTTCACGCCAGAGTTCGGCCTGCGCGGCCGCCTGTACTGGGAGAACGGACTCATTGAGAACACGAAGCTGGAGTGGGTGCCGCCCGTAGCCCATCCGGAGGAGAACTACAAGGGCCATGGCTTCGGTACCGCCACGGTCGATGCCCTTATCAACCTGACCAATGCCATTGCCGGCTATGATGCCGACAAGAAGTGGCACACCTCTGTCTTTGTACGCGCCGGCATCATCAGCCAGTTCCAGATAGGGTCGGCCTCGCCGGTGGGAGGTGCCGGCCTGCAAGAGACCTATCGGCTGAACGACCGTCTGAGCCTCTTCACGGAGCTGGCCTATCAGGTGACCACCAGCGAGTCGAGCGCCGGTCTCACCGGCATGGGGGTGGGCAGTGGCAGCAATGGCTTCTTCGACGTTGACCTCGGCGTGGTCATAGATTTGGGCAAGCGCACCTGGTCAAAATAGCACTGCACCCCGCCATTCCTGCCACTATCCCCATTACAGTTCTACCACACTCAGCGAATAGGGAGGCAAGGTGATGTGCTCGCCCAGCGTCAGCGGCAGGCATTCAGCTTTCTGGTCTTCAGGCTTTCCGCTGAAACCTTCGCCACGGGCACCATTGAGCGAAAGACCCTCGACGCTGAGGTTCAGCTCTACGGGCAGGGCATTGACCAGTTTCACAAAGGTTTTTCCAGTCTTAGAATCCCTGACTACGCTCGCACCGACGCGATAGGCCAGGTCTGAATTGTCAAGACGCAATTCGGAACTGACGTAGCGGTCGCCACAGTAGTTGCCGAACAGCCGCTGCACCTCGTAGGCCATGGTTGGCCTCACCTCGGTGTTCGAGAAATAAATCATGTCGGGATTCCAGTTGGAATGACCGTCCTTGCTGAGCATGGGGGCATAGCTCGTCATGTGGACCACATCGCCGTTGCGCTCAATGTCGGTCAGATAGAGAGCCTCGGCCAGTGCCGTCTCTACGTTGGGGCGCTTGGTTCTTGTAGAGGCAGCCCACTCACCGAGATACACTTTCGGCGCCCGGCGGTCGTAGCTGTCGTAGTAGTTGCGGTTGTGCATGAACCAACCCGTCGACTCGTAGTAGTGCTCGTCGGTCATGAACTGCAGGTCGGCATGCTTCTTTGTGAAGTCCCATCCCTCGATATAATCGGCAGAAGGCGTGTGGAAGGGTCCCACGGTGCCGCAAATCCTGATGTCGGGATACTTGGCACGGATGGCGCGGCAAATCATTTCGTAGCGTTCCTCGAACACGGTCGAGATGATGTCTTCATTGCCTATACCTATATATTTAAGGTGGAAAGGCTCCGGATGGCCGGCATCGGCTCGCATCCTGGCCCACTGCGATGTGGCGGGGTCGGCGTTGGCCCACTCAATGAGATGGAGCAGTTCGTCGACATAGGCCGGCATCTCGTCCATGGGAATGCCGCCTTGCTGTCCGCCTATCCCATCCTGGTTGTTGGCCGAGTTCTGGCAGGGAACGCCTGCTGCCAGCACCGGCAGTGGCTCGGCACCGATGTCCTCGCAGAACTGGAAATACTCGAAGAAGCCGAGGCCGCGTGTCTGGTGATAGTGCCAGATGTTGAAGTCGGGCTTGCGGTCCTGAAGGGGTCCTACGGTGTGGTGCCAGTGGTAGATGTTCTCCAGACCCTGGCCGTGGCTCATGCACCCGCCGGGGAAGCGCACGAACTTAGGTTTCAGCCGGGCAATGGTCTCGGCCAAGTCGCGGCGCAGTCCGTTCTTGCGTCCTTTGAACGTTTCTTGGGGGAAGAGCGAGACGAGGTCGATGCAGGCCTCGGCCTTTCCCTGGGGCAGGATGAGCAGGCGCGCCTTGGCATCGGTTTTCTTGGCAAGGAGCACCGTTTCGTAGCGTGTCCATTCATTTTTCCTCGATTTCATCGATGTCTGGGCAAGGATCGAGCCGTCGCTGGCCAGCAGTTTCACCACAAAACTCTTCTTTCCTTTCACGAAGAGCGAGAAATCATATTTCTTCCCCTTTTCGACGGCAATGCCGTCCCATCCCTCGTTCCAGAGCGAGTCGGTCGTAACGATGGCATAGTGTGGGTTGTTGGCACTCAGCGGTGCCTCTTCGGCAATGCAGATGGGCTTGGGTGAATGCCAGGCTGTAGTGGCGTTCCAGCCTCCGTGGTCGCGAGGGGTATATTCAAAGTCGCGGTTCTGCACCATTTCTGCATAGAGGCCGCCGTCGGCCGCATAGCTGATGTCCTCGAAAAAGATGCCAATGAGCTTGTCGCTGATGGGCTTCTGAAGGCTCATATCGACAGTGAGTTTTGCAGAAATGGCCGATTTCATCGATGAAAAACGGTTGCCGTCGTCGTGCATGCGCTCGTTGGCAAGCTGCCAGTTGCGACCTTGCAGACGCTGGTGATAGGCTATCCGGGCAACGACCTCTGACGAGACGGCGAAGCGGTTGCCGTCGAAGGTCTTGCCATCGATGGTCACGCGGTCGCGCTGCCACAGCTCGTCGGGGGCATCGGCAGCACTCTGGTCGGGCTCGAAGTAGCGGAAGTTTGGCGTGGCTACCGACACACGCTTGCCCAGGGGCGACTTGAAATAGACGGCAAACTGGCCGTCCTGACGCTCCTTGACCACGGGCTGCAGGCATTTGGCGGTCTTCATGCGGGGGTAGTCCTGCGGTCGCCATGTTATCAGGTCGGCACTATAGGCCACGGCCAGAACGGGCGCGTGGTCGTTCACTTGGAACACCAGTCGCCAAGTGCCGTCCTTGGCATGGGCCACCGAGGGGTGGAACATCTTCTTCTCGGCACCCCATGTGCCATAGTCGCTTGAGCACACCTGCCCCATGTCGTGCCAGCCATCGGCCTGTTTCTGCGCCACATGCAGCCCATTGCCCGGACCGGGCGAATAAATAAAGATACTGTCGATGGCCGTTTGGGCCATTGTTTGCAGGCAAAACATTGCCGCAAGAAGGGTCATTGTTTTCTTCATCATCGTCTTTTATTAGGTAATTGGTTTAGTATTCGTCAGACAAACAGTTTGTAGAACATTGTTCAACAAGTTGAATTAGGTTGCAATTCATGCTCAATTAGGCTGTAATTCATGCTTAACCACACGACAATTCATGCTTGATTACGAGGTAATTCAAGTATGTTGCCCTGCAACCTGGGTCAGGAGTCGTAAATAAGGGTGGTTAGCCGCTCGGGAGAGAGGAGCTGCGCGGCCAGGTGCTGAAGGTCGGCAGCCGACAGGGCATCGACATGGGCAAGCACATCTTTGAGCGTACGCACACGTTGCTCGTGGAGAAACGAGCGGGCCATGTCGAGCGACTGCTGTTCACGGTTCTCGGCACCGATGGTGAGCTGTCCGCGCAGCTGCTGCTTGGCCTTGAGAAGCTGGGCATCGGTCAGCGGATGGTCGATGAGGCGCTGAAGCTCGCGTGTCACCAACCGCCGGCAGAGCGACACATCGTGCGGGTCGCAACCGAAGTAGACTCCCCAGACACCCGTATCGCTATAGGTTGTCATCGCACTTTCAACGGTGTAGACAAGTCCGCGCCGCTCGCGCAGGGCAAGATTCAGTCGGGAGTTCAGCCCAGGCCCGCCCAGGATGTTGTTCAGCAGAAAGAGGCTCCACCGGCGCTCGTCGCTGGCAGGAAAGGTGCGGGCGGCCATCATGACGTGGGCCTGATGGGTGCCGCGATGAAGAGTGATGAGAGGAGCCGGCACGGCAGAGGGCTGCAGAGAATGTTGCTTAAGGGATTGGCGGTCATCATTCGAGTCGCGAAAGTCATACCCGTCCATCTTGCCAATCATTTTGACAAGGGTGCCCATATCCACCTGTCCCGACACAAACAGCACACAGTTTTCAGGCCGGTAGTAGCGACTGGCAAAGCGCTGGACATTCTCCTGACAGAAGCTGCGCACCCGCTGGCTGGTGCCTAAGATGTTGTGGCCCAAAGGATGGCCTTCGAACAAAAAATTCTCGATTTCATCGAAGATCAGCTCAGAGGGCGAGTCTTCATAACTATCGATTTCATCGCAAACGACCTCACATTCCTTCTCCACCTCATGTTGCGGATACTGGCTTTGAAACACGATGTCGAGCAGTACGCTCACCGCCCGGCGCAGATGCTGGCGCGTGGTGGCGGCATAATAGACGGTGTCTTCCTTGCCGGTGAAAGCGTTCAGTTCGCCGCCTACCGCTTCAAGGGCGTTGATAATCTGCAAGGCAGAACGGCGACGAGTACCCTTGAACGACAAGTGTTCACAGAAATGGGCAAGGCCTTCCTCGCCAGGCTGTTCGTGGCGGGAACCGGCCTTCACGGCTATTCCGCAATAGACCACCTGCGACGACGAGGGCAGCAAAAGGACGCGAAGACCGTTGGGCAGCTCGTGGGTCAGGCAGTTCGCCGGAAGAGAGGGGTCGTGAGTTGTATTGTCAAAATTCATTTCTCCCCGTTTTTCGAAAAGTTTGCATCTATATAACTAACGTTTTTTCACCGTTTTATCGTAGCAGGTAACGCTTCCGAGCGTTACGCCATTATCACGCTTGGAGAGCGTAACATCCGCTGTAAGAGTCACGCTGGGAAGTGTGACCTGCTAATAGGACGATGCAAAGATAATGAATTTTTCCTTGACAACCATAAAAAAATTGGACGAATATTCACTTTTTTAAGAAAAAACATGTATCTTTGCAGCATTATTGCAAGTTGGGGTAAAAAATATATCTGGTCATGAAGAATAGCATAACAACCTTACTGATAACAGTTTCGGCGCTTTTTCTGGGCTCTTGCGTCAAAGACATGAAAATTCCCTCGGTCTTCGAAGGAATGGAACAGATTAAAGATGTCAACCTGAATGCCAACGACGTAGGAGCTGCATTGAGACTGACCGCCGACCTGAGAAACGTCGACAACAATGTTACCGACATTGGCACGGGCGAAGTGTGTGAGTGGTGCAAGGTGGTCATCGACAAGACGCTTCTCAAGATTGTGGTCGAGACTAACAAGGGCTTCCTCAGTCGCACCGCTCTCGTGGAACTATTCGACAGGAGCCAGTACACGCTCGACGACCCTAACCGAAAGCCTGGCATGGCTTTCTACGTGCACCAGGGCTGTGCCATTCAGGTGAGGCTCGAGAACGACAAGGAACTCATGAGCTATGCTGCCGGCAGCCTGACCATCAAGGCGGAAAGCAACACAGACTTCGACGTGGACACTGGCGATGCCGATTGGCTTTCCGTAGGCAAGCTGTCGTCAAGTACTGTCGATGGCGTTACACAGACCATATTACAGTTGACAGCCACCGAGAACACAACCGACAAAGTGCGGAAGGCAGTCCTGTCGTTCAAGACAGAAAGTGCGGCGCTGAAAACGCTGCAAGTAGAGCAGAGCGTCAACCCGAACATCATCCTCACGCAAACAGAATACCAAATAGGCGAGGACGGCGGCATACTGAACATCGGCCTGGCCACCAAGATTTCCTACCAGGTGAGAACAGAGGCCGACTGGTTGGTGAACAAAGGCTCGACCAAGCAAGGCAACGGGAACTATACCCACAAGATAGAGGTGAAACCCCTCACGGAAGAAGCCTCGGAGCGCACCGCTTCCGTAGCATTCTTCAACAATACCGTGGAAGTGGTCGTGAGCATCAGGCAGACGAAGAGTTTCCATCAGGAACAAGACTCGATTAGCACGACAATGGGCGCGATTCCTAACCGTCCTGACAAACCATTTTTAAAAAAATAACAGTAGGAAGTCACTTTTTCAGGCGTAAACGTTTGCGGTTTCATGGTTTTTTATTAACTTTGTAGCCTAAATGCGCGTACACGTACTTAATATTAAGTATTTTTCAAGAACCCGCGAGGGCCTTTGGTAGCATGCACAAATCTAAAAAATAATTATTTAATTTATTAATTTTCAACAACTTATGTGGTTAATCAATTCATCAATTGGTAGAAAAGTTGTAATGTCTGTGACGGGCATTGCGCTCATTCTGTTCCTGACCTTTCATGGTTGCATGAACGTTGTGGCGCTATTCTCGGCAGAAGGTTACAACATGATTTGCGAATTCCTGGGTTCCAACTGGTATGCCGTTGTGGCAACACTTGGCTTGGCAGCCCTGGCAGTGATTCACATTGTCTATGCCTTCATCCTGACGGCACAGAACCGCACGGCACGTGGCAATAATCGCTACGAGGTATCGACGACTGTCAATGCAGGTAAGGTGGAATGGGCTTCGAAGAACATGCTTGTGCTGGGTCTCATCATCTGCTTGGGCCTTCTTCTTCACCTGTACAACTTCTGGTACAACATGATGTTTGCCGAGTTGGTTGGCATGCCTACGAAACTGAGTCCTACTGACGGCTTCGGCTGGATTGTGGAGACCTTCTCTAATCCGTGCTTTGTAGTGCTTTATGTTGTGTGGTTAGTAGCTATCTGGTTCCACCTGACCCACGGTTTCTGGTCAGCCTTGCAAACCCTTGGCTTGAGTGGTAAGACCTGGTTCTGCCGTTGGAAGGTCATTGGCTACATCTATGTCACCCTGCTTATGCTCTGCTTCGTTGCTGTGGTGCTGGGCTTCTACTTCGGTTGCGCTCCGAGCCTCTGCTGCGAGAACGGTGCTGACTGCTGTCAGGCTGCCGCTGCATGCTGCAAGTAGTCTTTAATTTTTTAATCTTTTAATTTTTAAATTTTGAAGAAAGATTATGGCAAAAGTAATTGATTCAAAGATTCCCGCAGGTCCAGTGCCTGAGAAATGGAAGGAATATAAGGCTCATCAGCGTCTGGT
>CAJONO010000157.1 GCA_905235905.1 uncultured Prevotella sp. | reverse complement strand
GCTTGGGATGAAGCTTGGCCTTCAAGCAACCGTATCATCGGCATCAACATGCCTGGCACCTACGATGTCACCATCCACTTCAATCCTACTACTGGCGATGTCTGGGAAACGATGGCTGTCTATAAGGAGATTACCGATGCTGGCTACGCTACCTATTGCTCACCCTACGCCCTCAACTTCATTGGCACTGGCGTACAGGCTTACTTTGCCAAGAAGGATGAAAATGTAGAAAACCAGGTGAACTTGCATGAAATCTTCAATGCTCCTGCAAATACTGGTCTGCTGCTGAAGGCTGACGCAGGCACCTACAAGCTGAAGATGGAAGCTGTCACAGAAGGTGTAGCTGATGTTACTGGTAACCAGCTTATCGGTGTGAATGAGGATACTAAGGTTGGTACCGGCTCCTTCGTGCTGCTGAACGGCGAGAAGGGCGTGGGCTTCTACAAGACCAATAACGAGTTCACCGTGGGTGCAAATACCGCTTACATTGCTGCTACTGCAAGCGCTCGTGAGTTCATCGGTCTTGGCGACGAGACCACTGGCATTGTTGCTGTGGGACGCGATTCATCGCGTCAGTCCGAGGTCTTCAACCTGAACGGCCAGCGCGTGGTGAAGGCTCAGAAGGGCCTCTACATCATCAACGGCAAGAAGGTCTTTAAAAATTGAAAAATTGAAAAATTAAAAAATTGAATAATAAAATTCATAGCATTATGAAGAAGACATATTTGATGCCGACCACGAAATGGATGGAGGCAGAGACCGAAGAAATGATTGCTGCCAGCTACACGAACATTGAAGAGGGCTTCAACCTTGACAATCTCGGTACGACAGACGCAACGAGTGGCAACCTCGCTCGCCAGAACGACCTCTGGGCCGAAGACGAGGAAGAGTAGCCCATAGCACTTTCCTATGCAAGAATGGCGGCCATCCGTAAGGACGACCGCCATTTCATGGTTTAGACAGGGATTTTTTGGGGTGTCAGGCATTCTCGTTGATGAGTGTGGTCAGCTCCTGCAGCGTCGATGCCACCTTGATGTAGGTGTGCCACTGCTTGCGAGTGACGCCCCGCGAGTGGAGGTCGTCGAGCATCGCGACGAGCGAGTTCCAGAAGCCCTTCATGTTGTAGAGTATGACCGGCTTCTGGTGATAGCCGATGGTAGCTGCCGATGCGATGGTGAAAATCTCGTCGAGTGTGCCTATGCCGCCTGGCAGTGCCACGAACACGTCGCTCTGGTCAAACATAATCTGCTTGCGCTCGCTCAGGCTGTCGCAGGGAATCTCCACGTCGGTAAACTTCGACCAGTGGTCGGGCTGGGCAATGCGCGGAATCACGCCAATGGTGCGGCCTCCCGCCTCTTTCGTGGCTTTCGCCACACACTCCATGAGACCCAGGCTCATGCCTCCGTAGACAATGGTGTGACCCTCCTTGACGGCCCAGCGGGCCAGTTCTCTGGTCATCTCGAAAAAATCATGGTCAATATCACTGTTGGCCGAGCAGAAAATACAAATCTTCATCTTTCTTTTATATAACTAACGGTTATTTGACTGAGGCTGCAAAGTTACGAAAAAACGAAGGAAAAGCCAAATTTATTTGAGCTTTTCTGAGTGCCCAAAATAAGAATTTTGTGGAAAAACTGCTACTCTCATGCAGTCTTTTCTATAACTACAGGACTGTATAGATAGAGACGTTATGTTTACGATGGAGACAGCACGGCTGATAGAACGATGCAGACAGGGCGACGCGGATGCGCTCGGAGAACTGTACAAGGCATACGCCCAGAGAATGCGGGGTGTATGCCGTCGGTATATCAGTGACGAACAGGCGGTGGACGATGTGTTGCACGATGCCTTCGTGATTATTTTTACGTCGTTTGACCGTCTGCGAGACAATCGAAAGGCAGAGTCGTGGATGATGTCGATAACGAGGAATGTGGCATCGAAATGCAAGGAGCAGATGAAGGGGGTGACGATGGTGCCGATAGAGGAGGCGGCGACACTGTCGCAGCATACGGAACAGGCGGATGTGAGGGGCGTTCCTTTGGAGGACGTGTTGCGCATGGTGGAGCGATTGCCAAAAGGTTACGAGCAGGTGTTCCGACTGTCAGTCTTTGAGGGCCTGTCGCACAAGGAGATTGCTGCCATGCTGGGCATCGAACCTCATTCTTCATCGTCGCAACTGGCACGGGCCAAGAAGATGCTACGCAAGATGATGCAGCACTACTGGGCTGCCGTGCTTCTGTTGCTGCTCGTACCTGTGGGCATCTGGCTGCTGCATCGGAAGGACAAGCCGGAGCCGGTGGGCGACTCCTCCAGAGTCGTTGCCACTGCCGATAGCGTGTCGTCCGCAGGTTCTGGCGAACCTACGGTTACTGAGCGTGAACCGCGTTGCGGTTCTGAGCAGCTCGCAGAAGAGATTCCGACTACGGAGGGACGGCAACTCGCAGAAGGAACCTCGACGGCAGAGAGACTACAGTCCACAGATGAGTCCCCGACTACAGAGAGACAGACGCAACCCTCGACGGTGGAGCCTTCGCCGCTCGATAACCGAGGGTACGCGCAGCACATCCCCGGAGAGGAGCAGTCAGCAGGGGACAGCACTCTGGAGGAGTGCCCCTTCACGCAGCCCATCATCATTCCGAGCCTCGCCGACTTGTTCCCCGACAAACCTGTCGTAAGCAACAGCCATAGTCAACGCTGGTCACTGGAACTTGCTTACGCCGGACAATATGACAAGCAAAGCAGTTACTTACAGCCGTACACCTACAAGCCGGCTTCGTCAGATGCGATGTCAGACCCGACACTGCCCAGTACCACCGTTCCGACCTGCATCGACAACTGGACTGACTATGCCGTCTATCTGGCCAATACTCCCGATGCCGCAAGCCCGCAGAGTCGCAGCGTGATCATGAACATCGCCCTGAATAACGCCAACCGTCCCGGTAATGACAAGATTCTGCGCACGAGCCATCACCGCATGCCCGTCACGTGGTCGCTGGCCTTGAAGTATAGGCTAAACAACCGTTTCGCCTTAGAGACTGGCCTGAGCTACAGCCGCTTGGCCTCCGACTTCGAGATGGGCACCGCCGGCAACGTCATCCGCGAGCAGCAGACCATCCACTACCTCGGCATTCCCGTAAAAGGCATCCTCAACATCTACGACAGAAAGGCGTGGAGCCTCTATGGCAGTCTCGGTGTTACCACAGAGATTCCTGTTCATTCACCGCTCAACACAAGCTATTACCTGCACGGCGCGTTGGAGGCCACCGACCAGACCACCCTCCGCGCTCCATGGCAGTGGTCGGTCGGTACTGGCCTCGGCCTGCAATACAATCTGACGCCCAACATCGGCCTGTTCGCAGAGCCAAGCCTGCAGTACTACATCCCGACGGGCAGCGACATCGAGACCTATCGCACGGAGCATCCGTTCACGTTCTCCCTGCCCCTCGGCATCAGATTTACCTGGTAAGCCGTGCAGTCTTTTCCATGTCGGGCGGACTATATAAGTAGAGAGACATTCGTTATTTTATAAAAGATGTACTCAATGGAATCATGCAGCCACAAAGCCCTGAAAGGGCGTACAGACCACAGGCAGGGTGCAAACCCCTGCTAAGGATGGCAGCAGCGTTAGTCCCGAAGGGCCGACAGAGTAATCTGCCACCCTTTCAGGGTTGGTGTTACCATACCGCCTTTAGCAGGGGTGCAACCCCTGTCTGTGGTCTTTTCAGGCCTTCGGCCTTACCCAGCGAAACTTGCGGAACTAAAAGAAGTATATTATGAAGCATTACAAAACCCTTGCCTGGACCATAGCGATAGCCATAGCCGGCACGACGATGACTGCCTGCAGTCTTGACAGTAACGAACCCGAGAAGCCGTTCACCACCTGCCCCGCATCGGAGACTAAGCTCTATGCCTGTGAAGTGAACGGCGAAACAAGGAGCGCGACCATCGACACCCTCTTCACCGAGGACGACATCGAGTGGTTCGACGTCACCACCCGCGAAATCCGCTTCAAGCAGCAGGACGAGCAGCTCCTCAGCAAGCTGATGAAGAACTATCACCGGGAGGAACTGGAGTTCCGCCTCGGCGAGAGCGTCCTTTTCGAGGTCAGCCGCTTCGTGGCCGACATCGACAGCCGCAATTTCTTCAATCTCGTGCTCCACTACTCTGTGATTGGCGAAGACGAGGGAAATCCCCGCTACTACCTGCACGACTGCTATCCTTCGCAGTTACTCGACGACGAGCGCACTCAGGCCAACATTGCGAAGCGCGCCCCGCAGTGGGAAACCTTCGTGAAATATATAGAAAGTAAAGGTAAACTGAAAAAATAGCCTATTTGAGCAGCAAAAGTTACTGCTCTTCATCAGGAAGCGGGAGGGCATCGGCTTCCTGACTTTCTATCGGTCTGATGTAGTCAGAGGCCCGCTCTGAAGAGATGACGGTGCGCCCCAGTTGACGCTCCAGGTCATCGCGGGTGTTCTTGGCTATCTGACCGCCGGCCTGTGCTGCCTGCCGGCTCTCCTGCATGCCTTGAGTCTTGCGCTGGCGGGCTATTTCCGTGGTGGCTACTTCGGCGAGGGTGTTGAGGGCCAGTTCTATATTAGTCATGTTATCGCGCAGATTCTCTTTCGTCAGCCCCTTGTGACGCTTATATTCGCCCGTGGTCATGCCGCTCCATGCCTTGGTGAGCACATTGGTGAGGATGGCAAAGTCCTTAGGCTCATGAATGCCGGAGCGGTGCCACTCGTCGGTCAGTTCCTTGCGCATCTCGATGGAGCGCATGCGCTCGTTAATCCAACGGTCGCTGTAGCCCTGACGACGGTAGTCCTCAACAGCCATCTGGAACGTCAGCTCCGGGTCAATCATCTGGTCAATACGCTGTGCGCCGACCTCTGCCAGCCATTTCTTTACTGGCTCGGCCTTCTTCGAGGGGATGGACTGGATGAGGCGGAAGATGCCTTCAAGGTCAGCGGCTTGGGTCTTGTAAACCTTACCATCGGCAGCCATCATCCGAGTAGGGGTACAAATTGTACCCCACCTGGAGTTGAGTTCAGGGTCACGTGCTCGCATCCGTTTGATGTACTGCTTGACATCTGTACTATCGGTTAACACCTGCACTATATCCGCCACCGCGAAATAGTACTTTTCCTGTTTCGCATCCCATACAATGCGTACTTTCTTTCCTTCAAAGAGTTGTATGGCGAAATTCTCGTTCATGTTGCTATGATTTTCAGATTTGTGGATACAAAGGTACGAAACTTTCCGCAATCTCGTATCGTTTCCGGCGTTAAATCTTCTTGAATGAATCAGGCGTCCCGTAGGGCCGAGCGACGAAAGCGGATGCAAGGGCGTCGTTTTCCTGTTCGCCGTGCAGTCATTCGTTGCTGTTTTGGACTTTATAAGTAGAAGACAAAATTGCAACGATATGTATAGTATCTATGATTACGCCTATAACGGGCTGCTCTATCTGAACAACATGATGAGGCCAAGGCACAAGCGGCTCTCGCAACTGATGATTTACACGACCACGCTCTGTCAGTCAAAGTGCAAGCACTGCAACATCTGGCAGAAGCCGGTGGAGCATCTTTCGCTCGAAGATATTCAGCGAATCATGCAGAGCCGATGTGTGACGCGGAGAACCACCGTAGGACTGGAGGGCGGCGAGTTCATCCTGCATCCACAGGCCGAGGAAATCATGGCCTGGTTTCAGGCGAATCACCCTAACTACACGCTACTGTCCAACTGTCTCACGCCCCGCCGTGTTATAGATGCTGTCCGTCGCTATCAGCCCCGTCATCTGTACGTCTCTCTCGACGGCGGGCGCGAGACTTACCAGCGAATGCGGGGACGAGATGGCTACGAACGGGTGATTGAGGTGGTGGAAGCCCTCAAGGACGAGGTGCCGCTGTCGCTGATGTTCTGTCTGTCACCGTGGAACACGTTTGAGGACATGGCGTATGTCATTGATGTGGCCAAGCATTACGGTGTGGACGTGAGGATTGGCATCTACGGCACCATGGCGT
>CAJONO010000156.1 GCA_905235905.1 uncultured Prevotella sp. | reverse complement strand
TAGACTTCGTAAGGAACATATCGCCGTTGGACATGTCCTTGAACACGACGGGGCGATAGTTTTCGGGATGAATACCTTTTTTCATTTGAGTTTGTAAAATTGATGATTTAACACTTTTGGGCTGCAAAGGTACGAACTTTTTCTTAAACAGGCAAATTTTTCCGCCATTTTTTTGACAGATCAGCCTGCACAGCCGTCTTGGCACAGCCGTCTTCACTATTCACGCCCACCCTAGTCCCTCCCGAGGGGAGGAGGCTGAATAGCACTGCTAACTCCTCATCAGATAACAAAGGGGGCCAAGCTCCCCTCGGGAGGGGCCGGGGGAGTCTTCACTCTTCATCGTCATCATCCCATGCACTGCGCAGGTGGCGGGCATCGGCCTCCTTCTCGCCATCCTCGTCTATGCCGCCGTAGCCGATACCCGAATCTGAGCTGATGGCCGTCGAGTTTACCAACAATGTCTCTGCCTCACTTTCCACCATCTTCATCGATGGCATGATATACGTCTTTTTCATATCTTTATCCTTTCCGTGTTTGTTTATTTCACAATCATTTTCTTTCCTTGCTTCACGTAGATGCCCTTCCTTAACGTTGAACGTTGAATCTGTCGACCGTCGAGAGTGTATATACTTCCCTCTCCTCTGAGAGAAAGACTGGGGGTGAGGCTGATGCCCGTCGTCTCGTCGGTGAAGTTCATACTGATACGTGCTCCAGCCTCCTCCACGGCTGTCAGCACATCATAGAAGTCGAAGTAGGCACGGTAGCCTTTCATCTGAGTCTTGCCTGCCGAATACCAGAACTTGTTCCCGTTCAGGAAGAGCATCTGGCTGTCGATGGTCTTGGGCACATACGTGCCTATCATCTCGCTCCACTGCTTCTTCGTGCGCTTAATAGCGGCCACGGTAGGCTCCTCCTCTGGGTCGATGTCGACACCGTCGACCGTGAACCCGCTCACGTCCTGCGTCACCTTAATCAGGTAGGGATGGTTGGCCTCGATGGCTGTCGCGTTCTTAAACTTCACGCTAATAGCCACCACGTTGTCATCGTCGTCGGTCCCGGCCTCATAGCCATCGAAGTCGGCAAGCTGTGTGTCCTCTCCGAAGGCAGCCTTCACCTGATTGGCGTTCATGGCAAATGGCAGGCAGATGGTGCTCCAGTTGCCTGCGGTGATGGTACGGCGGACACGGACGTCTACACCCGTGGCAGCCTTGGGCATGACGGTCGATGTCTCGTCAAGGATGGTGCGTGTGTCGGCAGGCTCGCCGATGGTGACGGTGAATGTGCCGGCCTCAAGGTTCTGCTTCGTACCTTCCACTGGAACGATGAGGATGTCGCGGATAGTACCCGTAAAGGTGGTACCCACGGCGAAGGTAGCCGTAGGTTTGATGGTGAACGTGAGGAGCACACCCGACGTGCCTTTCAGCGGCTTGCTGCTCAGCGAGAGTCCTGCCACCTTCACGATGCCGTTGTCGAGGTTGGCCGTCACCGAGTGGCTCGCGTCGTGGCATTCGCCCTTCGTGCAGGCTACGTCGGTACCCTCGTCCATGACGAACTGCAGTTCCGAGGGCAGTTCCAGATTAAACGAATAGCCGGTGTACGTGTCGGCGGCATCAACCTGGAAGCTGACCGTCAGTGTGACCTCACTGTTCTGGGGCAACGTGATGTCGGCCACGCTCAATGCGTTCTGGCCGAGGCACTGCATGCTCGTAGCTATCAGTGCCATGATTGAAAATAAGATTTTCTTCATTGTCATAATGATTATTTGAGTCTTTTATTGTGGTTCGGGTAATGTGTAGTTGGGCTCTCGCGACAGTGCTGCAATCTTGCCTACAACGAGGTTCACGATGCGGACGGCATCGGCAATATCCACCACCCCGTCGCCGTTGGCATCGGCAGCAGCTACGACGAATGCTGGCGTTTCCTTGCCCACTACATGGTTCACGATACATACTGCGTCGGCAATATCCACGGTGCCGTCACCATTGGCATCGCCTTTCTTGTAGTCTTCGATGGTCAGCACTCCGATGGTCTCAGGCATGGTCACGCTGGTAGAACCGGATGTCAGGGAGTATTTGGCGTTCTGAATCTTCACAGGATAGTCGCCTGCAACCATATCGTTGGCTACATTCAGTTGCAGTGTCAGGATGGCACCATCGTTATTTTTCAACTCCTTCGACTGTAACGAGAGTACGGCAAAGCTGTAAACGCCCGTAGAAGCGTTATAGTTCACGCTGGCCGAGTGCCCGTTGTGGCGGTTGCTCAGCTGACAGATGTACTCACCGCTATTGTTCTTTGCCAATGTAACACCCTTAGGAAGAACAAGATCAAAGCTATAGGCACTGGTAGTTTGAGCATTCTTTAGGTTGATAGTAAGGGTTGTGTTATTACCTTTTAAGCCTGTAGTCGCATTAACATAAATGGCATTGGTGAGGTTCGTAATGACTGTTGTCTCCACTTCTTCCATAATCGCCTTGAACTCCTTCCAAACATTAGCAGAATTGTAAGCAGATCTGCAACCATTAGGAACATAGAGTGTTACATTATTCCTGTTAGAAAAGACTGTATTATCAATAGTAATCGGCGTTTTCCAATTTACTTTCACTGAAGTCAATCCACTACAGCCAGCAAAAGCAGAATTGGCGATGGAAGTCACACTGTTAGGAATAGAAACAGAGGTTAAGTTATAGCAACCATAGAACGCGCAACTGCCGATAGATTTCACACTGCTGGGAATTGTAATGGAGGTCAGTCCAGTACAGCCATGAAAGACCTCTAAGCTGATGGAGGTTACGCTGTTGGGAATGGTGATGGACTTCAACCCTGAGCAACCGTAGAATGCGTAATCATCGATTATTTCCGTTCCATTAGGTAAGTTTATAGAAGTAAGACCTATACAGCCATCAAAGGCTCCTCTTTCGATAGACTTCAACGAGGTTGGCAGTTTTATCCATGTAATTCCTGTACAGTCAGCAAATGCCCATGAGCCAATGGAAGTAATAGTGTTCGGAAGGGTGACTGATGTAACCGATGACTTTTCGTAGAAGGCATGGTCAGTAACAGCTGTTACCTTGTAGGTCACTGAATTATAGGTCACTGTGGAAGGAACGGTAATACTTCCTGTGTAATTTGTGTAATTGACATCTTCATAATAGCGTCCTATATCTGTTCCTAATTTTTCGTAAGACACAGCCACTTCACCAGACTTGCCCTCGATAAACTTGTAGAAAATACCATTTACTGAGAAATCGCAGTAATAATAATCTCCTGCAAAAACTGACAATGTGGAGTTCAAGAATACTGTCAAGAACAACACGGTGCAAAATTTGAAAAATTGTTTCATAAGCTTGTAAATGAATTGATTATTACTTAATTATTTGTACTTGTATATCGGTTATTAGAAAAGAATTATTTGGAATGCCTCCAAACACAAGCCTATTGCCAAAAAAAGATTGCTGCGTGTTGAAAGGGCAATCACCTTGATAAACAGACAGTTGCTCAGAGTCTGAAAAAGCTGGCGACATGACGGTGAGAAACGAACGGAACGCCTTGTTGTCGTTACGTAGGGCCATGATAATATCTTCATCTCTTTGTATATATACATATTTGCCCTCTGTAAGAATCAGTCCCCTGCTAACTACACCCTTATTAGACTCGATAAAAGGCGTTGAATAGCAAGGAATTGTTGTTTCCTTTATTTTCACATCCCCGCTCCCAATTCCAAACACCGTACCGCCCAGCAGATATATTTGTCCTTTCTCTGCATCGAAGCTTTCGTTGGGCTTGTTCTGATTGACCGATGCCACGATACCGCCCGATATGCAGATGCTACCATTGGAGTCAATGCCGTCGTTGTCAGCGGAATTGCAGTAAACAAGTCCGCCAGAGATTTCGATTGAATCAGCGACATTGATACCATCGTCGAAAGTGTTGCATACAAGCGTTCCGCCACGGATGGACATCTGCCCATTGCATTCCACACCCTCGCCACCCATACCGGCTGTGGTTACGCCAATGTTTCCACTATATACGACCAAGAGACTGTCAGACTTGATTCCCTTGGGACAGCCGAAACGCAGGTCCTCGTCCACATTGTTGAAAATGCATTCGCCTTGGGTCTCTATGCTGATGGCAGGAAAACTCATGTTTCCCAAATCGACAGAGTCGCCGATGGCAATACACTTCCCTGCCACTATGCCTTTCCCTCCCAGTCCTGTGCTCTTGCAGTCTATGGTTCCGTCTTTGATGGTAATGGTGTCGTCGGCTGTGATGCATTTGGGCGTGTAATAGTCGGAATCGTTGGCAGTAGTGAGATAGCTTCCACCATCGCCTCGGCATTCCAAGTGCAGACGACCACCCTCTATTGTCAAGTTGTTGTCAACCGATATGCAACGACCGCCTTTTCCCTCATGGGTTAGGTTGATTTCTCCGTCTTTTATCAGCATCGAGCCATCGCTTTTCAGCAGGCTGCAATATGATGTGTCTACACTGTCGATGGTGATACTGCCTGTGGCTTTGCCGTCTATTTGACCATTCTTAATACAGATTTCTTTCTTTGCCTTAATCCCTTTCGACGCATCGTTTGCCATATTCAGTTCTATCCTGCCACCTTCCATCGTGAACTTGTCACAATGTATGCCGTGCTTCGCTACATTTTTAATAATAAGGTGGCCTTTGTCGATTTTGATGTTTTTACTACTGGCAATGCCATGCCGATACCGTCCGGTGACTGTTAGGGAACCGTTACCCGTAAAAGTCAGCGATCCTTTGCTGTAGAGACAGCTGTTCGATGTGTCGGTACTGTCTGTCTGATAGGCAGAGGCATCGGTCAGTCGGTTCTTTGTTCCTTCATGCAGCTCTATGACAGCCTTCTGTTTCTGCTTGAAATAAATGGCACTGCCTTTCTGGGAGGTAAGTTCAAGATTGTCAAGAACGAGTGTGCAAGTGGTGTCGTTGTCTATAACGAGCCGCCCGTCATTGCTGGTTCCTGTAGCAAGACAGGCAAAAGGACCTTTGCACCTGGTAGAGACAAACACGTCGCCTTTTAAGACCGATACTTGGAAATGGGTGATGCTTGGATTCTTCACATAGACTTTCTCTCGACGGTAGTCGATGACAAGAGTATCGGGGAGTGAACGGTTGAAGAATATGGAGTCGGCCAGAAGGGTCGAGTCTTTCGTCAGAATGCAAAACTGTTTTGGCCGCTGTGCTTTGATACTGTCGACAACAAGAAGAGGTATTGCCGTCTGCATGGTGTCGCCAGAAATAGCAATGATGTCTTGTGCTGACACGCACACGCTGTATGTCAGGAATACGATTAGCGAACCAATTTGTTGTAATAACAACCTCATCTCGTTCTTCTACAAGCCCCTTGTCCCTTCAGGGCTTACACCTTAGTTTGCAAACATAAGTGAAGCGTGGAACTGTATGTCCACATCTTCAAGCTGAGGGTCCTGAGAATCACCCGAAATAACAAAGATGAAAAGAATTGCCAGTTCCACGCAATACGCGGAAGCTGCCATGTCCTCTTCTGTTATTTCGAGTGTGACTGTATGTACATACAGACCTCTCAAAAACATTTCTGCAATGATTGAAAATTTCTCAGGTTTTCAGCTTGCAAGAAAGAGCATAACGCTTCTGTTTTATCCACGATGTCACGACTCCTGTGTTCAATAACACATAAAGTCGTTGGCAAACGATACGACAAAAAATCCGAACCGCCAAGCGATTCGGATATTTTTTTTGAAGACTTTGCTATTTGGACTTTATTTGGACTTTTTTTCCCACCCTTTAAGAAGCAATTGCTTGTGAATAAATATTCAGTTCAACGAACCTGCTAAATCGTTGATTTACAGTACGTTGCAATTCACGCTGAATTGTGTTTCAATTCATGCTGAATTACACGGCAATTCAAGCTTAATTACATCGTAATCCAGCATGAATTTCAAGCGCGTTTCCCAAAAGCCTCAAAATGCATGAT
>CAJONO010000155.1 GCA_905235905.1 uncultured Prevotella sp. | reverse complement strand
ATTTCTGACATGACCAAATCCTGAGCAACTTTTTGTTGCTCAGGTACTTATAAAGATAGTTAAACTAAAGTGCTGCGGAATTTAGGTCATAATGAAACTAAAGATTATTCTATCGGTTATCCTTTTTACTATCGGTATTGCTACTTGCTGGTCGCAAGTTCAGCTGGGGGTGGCAAACTTCCGACTGCTCGAAAACGACCTTACTGCCCAACGAAAAGGTACGCTAAAGTTAGACAAGAATGGCAAGAAGGCAGCATTAATTAGGATTGTAACATCAGAAAAAGGTTTCTCCTTTGATGGTGGGGCGCTCGGTGTGGTCGATGTGGTCTATCAAACTGGCGAAGTATGGCTCTACGTACCTCATCATGCTCAGCGCCTCACCATTGGCCACAGCTCGTTAGGCGTGTTGAGAAACTACGCCTACCCCGTTCCCATAGAAGGAGGACGCACATACGAGATGCTCCTTGACACGGGGACGGGCCGCTATGTCACCTTCCTGACGGAGCCTTCGGGAGCCACCATCACTGTTGGCGACCAGCACGTTGGGCTGTCGCCCGTATATAACCACTACCTCACCTTTGGACAATATACGGTACAGGCAAGAAGCGGCTTCTTCAGGGAAGAAGAGACTGTGATCGTCAGCCCCACAGACAGCCGGGATCCCCGCATCCTGAAAATGACACTGAAGGACACCTCTTCCGAGAAAAGCGACAGTGCTGCTGCAGGATCCGGCATACAGCCTGTCAGCATGAATCCTGTGGAGACGGTGAAGCAGAGGTCATATTACATCAAGAACCTGAAGGTTGTGAATTTCAATCTCGATTTAACTTACGCCACCCCTGCACCCTCACTCGAGAAGTTTGCCGCCTTCATCTTGTTCGGCGACACCGCCAATTCCAGCCTGAGAGATGCAGTCAAGGCATATACCTCCAAACTGGGTGAGGCGAAAAAGACAACCGAGATGAAGATTACACATTGGTGCAATGTCAGCATGCATCTTTCCGACTATCGAGAGGGGTATTACTACTGCTACAACCTGACATCAACCATGAACAAGAAAGGCCGTCAGTGCATGATTATCTACGACGCCACCACTGATCGCATACTCAGCATCGACGATGTGCTCAACCCGATGACCGCCAAGTTCGTGAAGGACAAGGCTGGAACGATGTTCAAGCACATAGGATTAGAAGGCGACAAACTCATTGTGCAATATCAGGCAGGAAACGACTACCAGTCAATCTACTTCGACCTGAACGACAAGAAGAAGATTACGCCCTATTTCATGGCGCTCGTCGAAGGGGAGAAGAGAAAAGCGCTCCCAGACCAGAGTTCACAAGCGAATAGCACCACTTACTCTGATTATAACTTCGAATACAAAATCTTAGTAAACAAAAGACTGGAAATAACAAAGGCTATCACAAAGGCTATCAGGAAGAGAGAAACATTGCAGATACCCAGTAGCGTAAATATCCAGGGAACGCCCCATGCCGTGACCTCTATCGGAAATAACGCCCTACAGGAACTCGCGATTGAAACGCTCACTATCCCAGCCTCCGTGGCCAATATTGGCTATAAGGCTTTCATGAACTGCCGAAGACTAAGGGCTGTCCATATCCCGTCAGCCACTGTGGCAATAAACCCGACTGCCTTCAAAGGATGCAATAGCCTTGAGACCATTACGGTTGACGATAAGAACCCTATATACTGTGCTCCCGACAATGTGTTGATGACAAAGGACAGGAAACAATTAATGCATTATCCTGCTCAAAAAACAGATACTGAATATGCCATTCCTGCCACCATCGAGAAGATTTCAGAAGGGGCATTCGAGCATTGCCGCCTAAAAGGCATCAGCATCCCTGCCAAGACGACCAACATTCCAACCCCGGCATTCAGCAACTGCGACAATCTCGCAGCCATCAGCGTCGACAAAGACAATCCTGCTTACACCGCAAAGGACAATGTGCTCATGACAAAAAACGAGAAGATGATCTTGCGCTATCCGGCAGGGAAAACATCAACAGGCTATGTCGTTCCTTCGACTGTAGAGCGAATAGCAACCGACGCTTTCAGCTCCTGCCAGCTTGACTCCGTTAGCATCCTCAGCGACAAGACGACCATGGGGCTTAACACCTTCAGGAACTGCAAGAACCTGAGCTACGTCCAGATACCGTCGAAGATGGTTGCCTCGTTGCACGAATCGGCATTCATAGACTGCGGGAAGCTGGAGAAGATATTCCTTGACGGAAACCTCGAATCGGTCTCGGCAGAACCATACAAGCTTACACAAAAAGTATTCGATGTAGTAGAGGAGATGCCAGAATTCCCTGGCGGTCAGCCTGCCTTGATGCAATGGCTTAGTGAGTATCTCAGATATCCCTCAGTGGCCGAGGAGAATGGCATACATGGCCGTGTTATCTGCACGTTCGTGGTAGAGCGTGACGGCTCTATAACCGACGTGCAGGTTGCCAAGTCTATCGACCCCTCACTTGACAAAGAGGCCGTTCGCTTGCTGAAAATGATGCCCAAATGGAATCCAGGCAAGCAAAACGGATCGCCAGTACGAGTGAAATACACTGTGCCGATAACTTTTAGGTTGAAGTAAACAGAACAAAAAGAAGATATTGAATATGATACGACATACATTCATTCTCCCACTCTTGCTGCTGTGTATGACTGCCTTTGCCCAAGAGGGGAATACAGGCAAGGCAACACAGATAAAGGCTGATGCGTCCTATCTGACCGGCGACGGCTATGGAGCGACGAAGGAAGAGGCCGCCGACAATGCAGTGATCGACCTGCTAAACAAGGTGAGAACCACTATAAGCTCTTCGACGACAGAGCATCTCACAGAGCAGGATGAAAATGGGGCGCTCAACTTTGAAAGTGTGGTTACAAGCGTATTGAAGACCTATACCCAGGGAGCTTTGCGCAATACTGAGGAAATATGCCTGGCCACTAATCCGCAATTCCACGTGATGGTCTACATGAAGCGTGCTGAGATGGAGCAGATATTCAGTGAACGCGTGGAGCGTGTGAAAGACTACGTGCGAAGCGCCGTTGCCGCAGAGAAGAAAGGCCGTATTGACAATGCACTGCGCTATTACTTCTGGGCCTACAATCTTTTGAACAGTGTGCAGGCTCCCGCCAAGGTGAAATACACATACGAAGACAACGAGACGTTCCTGCTGAACTGGATTCCAGAGCAGATGCGTGAAATCTTAGGCCGGCTCTCAATGAAGGTTGGCACTTACGACCAAGAGACGGGCGAGGCAGAGCTGTTTGTCACATATAACGGAAAACCGGTGACGAGCCTCGACTTCAGCTATTTCGACGGATCTGTCTGGAGTAATCCTACGGCAGCCAAGGATGGTATGGCAAAGATAGAACTGAGACCGAATGTGCCTTTGGAGAATATTCAGGTGAAATATGAGTATGTCTATAAGGAACAGGCACGGCAGGACGGTGAACTTGCGATGGTCATCAAAATCTTCGGTGATTTTCCTATGCCTCAGGCCAGTTGTGTCATAAAGACCGGCAGTCGTGGCGACATCAAGCGGGCTGGCCAACAGCTGGCAAGGGCTATCAACGAAGAGTCGGTCCTGGCCGCTATGAATAAGGTCAAGAAGGGCGAAGATGACTATACCGATTGCATGAAAGCCATCGAGGCGATAACGAATGCTATTAAGACGCGTAACTACAACGATGTGCGAGAGAGGTTCACCCCTGAAGGCTACCAGATGTTCGACCAGTTGGTGCGTTACGGCAAGGGCGTCATCATAGGCAAGCCAAACATCTCTTTCTATAAGTTCCAAGACAAGGTGGTGGCTCGCAGCATCCCCATGAAGTTCAATTTCAAGAACAACCATCGTACGTTTGTCGAAGACCTCACATTGACGTTCAATGCCGAGAGGCAAATCGAGTCGCTTGCCTTCGGGTTAGACCAGGCAGCGAAGAACGATATTTTCAACAAGGATTTGGTGCAGTGGGACGACGACGTGCGAATGACCATCGCCACCTTCCTTGAGAACTACAAGACAGCCTTTGCCCTGAAACGTCTGGGATACATTGAAAGCATCTTCGATGATAATGCCATCATCATTACCGGAGCCTACGTGAAGCAGGCACGTCATACGTCAGAAAACGGAAAGTATATCGAGAACAAGCATGTGAAATACAACAGGTACAACAAGGAATCGTACCTGAAGCGGCTGAAAACCATCTTTGGCAGCAACGAGTACGTCAATATCCGCTTTGCCGACAACGACATACAGAAGATGGGAACGGGCGGCGAACTCTACGGTATACAGATACATCAGGACTACTACTCCTCAAGCTATAGTGATACGGGCTATCTTTTTCTGATGGTCGACATGAACAATCCCTCTCAGCCCTCCATTATGGTGCGTACTTGGCAACCAGAACGCGACCCGAACGTGAATTCGAATTTCAGCCGTAGTGATCGTTTCTATGGCCTGTTCTATGGTGGCAACTTCGACTGAAGTAAAAATACCGCTTGTCGTTGAGCGGCAAGTGGTATGCATGTGGGGGCGTTTCTTGATATCAACGTTCTCGCAGGCTCTCCTTCGCAAAGTGTTAAAAAAGATGCAATTATATGCCGTTGGTAAAAATAATCCAATTTTCTTTTGGGTAATTCGGAAATAAGTTGT
>CAJONO010000154.1 GCA_905235905.1 uncultured Prevotella sp. | reverse complement strand
GCCAGGTTACCTTACAGGGACTGAGCCACTAATGGATTTACGGCTACGCTGCCTGCCTCAAACCGCGCTACAAAAGTAATCAAAACTGACGGAATAACCAAGCCGAAGGGCAACTGTTCAAAAGAATTGGGATAAATTCTGATTAGTGGAGGTTACCTTTGCAAAAACAAAGAATAAACTAAAAGCAAACGAAACATGAAACATCCATTGAGAAGCAGTGTCTGCACCGAGGGACGGCGCATGGCTGGAGCCCGTGCCCTGTGGGTGGCAACAGGCATGAAGCGTGAGCAGTTTGGCAAGCCTATCATTGCCATTGTCAATTCATTTACACAGTTTGTACCTGGTCACACCCATCTTCATGAGATTGGCCAGATTGTGCGCGAGGAGATAGAGAAGATGGGGTGCTATGCAGCCGAGTTCAATACCATCGCCATTGACGACGGTATAGCCATGGGCCATGACGGCATGCTCTATTCGCTGCCCTCACGCGATATTATAGCCGACTCGGTAGAGTATATGGTCAACGCCCACAAGGCCGATGCCATGATTTGTATCTCCAACTGCGACAAGGTGACGCCAGGCATGCTCATGGCTTCCATGCGGCTCAACATTCCCACCGTGTTCTGTAGTGGCGGCCCGATGGAGGCCGGCCGTTGGCGTGGTGAAAATGCCGACTTGATTACGGCTATGATAAAGGGTGCCGACCCCTCGGTCAGCGATGAGGAGATGAAGGAGCTTGAGGGCTGTGCCTGTCCGGGTTGCGGCTCGTGTAGCGGAATGTTCACTGCCAACTCCATGAACTCGCTCACTGAGGCTATTGGTCTTTCGCTGCCTGGCAATGGCACCATCCTGGCCACTCACACCAACCGCATTGAGCTGTTCCGCCAGGCAGCCCGGCAGATTGTCAAGAACGCGCAAGCCTACTATGAGGATGGCGACGAGAGTGTGCTGCCACGCTCGATAGCCACTCGCAAGGCTTTCCTCAACGCCATGTCGCTCGATATTGCCATGGGTGGCTCTACCAACACCGTGCTTCATCTTTTAGCCGTAGCGCAGGAGGCTGGCGTCGACTTTACGATGAAGGACATTGACGAGCTGAGTCGCCGTGTGCCTTGTCTTTGCAAACTGGCTCCTAACACGCAAAAATATAGTGTCCAGGAGTGCAACAGGGCTGGCGGAATTCTGGGCATTCTGAACGAACTCAGCAAGGCAGGACTTGTGGATGGCAGTGCTATTCGCGTCGACGGTATGACGCTTGAAGAGGCCATTCTCACCTATGACATTACCCCAATTGCCCATTCGCCACAGACACCTCATCCGGCACACATCTATTTCTCTGCACCCGCAGGACGTTTCTCTACAAGGATGGGCAGCCAGAGCGAGCTCTATCCATCGCTCGATGCCGACCGCTCCGAAGGCTGCATCCGTGACATTGAGCATGCCTATACGAAAGACGGCGGCTTGGCCGTGCTCTTCGGAAACATTGCCCAGGATGGCTGTGTAGTGAAAACCGCAGGCGTCGACGAAAGCCTGTGGCACTTTGAGGGACCAGCTGTCTGTTTCGATTCACAGGAAGATGCCTGTGAGGGAATTCTCGGTGGAAAGGTAAAGAGTGGCGACTGCGTGGTTATTACGCATGAAGGCCCGAAGGGTGGACCTGGTATGCAGGAGATGCTCTATCCCACCTCTTATATTAAGTCGATGCATCTGGGGCGTGAGTGCGCTCTCATCACCGATGGCCGCTTCTCGGGCGGAACCAGCGGTCTGAGCATCGGCCATATCTCGCCTGAAGCTGCCAACGGTGGCAATATCGGTAAGATAAAAGATGGAGATGTCATTGTGATTGACATCCCCTCGCGCAGTATCAATGTGAAGCTAAGTGATGAGGAGTTAAAAGCCCGCCCGCAACAGCCGCTGAAGCGTAACCGTGTGGTTAGCAAAGCATTGCGCTCATACGCCCAAAGCGTCAGTTCGGCCGATAAGGGTGGTGTGAGAATCATTGACTGAGGCACTCAGACTAAGTGCAGAGAGTGCCTCGCCGTTATTTCATAAATACGAAGTAGACGGCCATGATAAGGCAACAGAATGCTGCCAAATGATTCCAGTGCAATGACTCCTCATTGAAATAAAGAGTGACAAAGACCGTGAAAACGGACAGCGACACCACCTCCTGTATCACCTTCAGCTGCATCAGGGTGTAATAGCCACCGTTACCCACAAACCCCATTCGGTTGGCGGGTACTTGGCATGCATATTCCGGCAGGGCCAAAAGCCAGGAGCAGAGAATCACCATAATGAGAGGGGTGCTGCTTGTGAATACTTTGGCCTGCTGCAATTTCAAGTGGCCATACCAGGCAAAGGTCATAAAGATATTTGAAACAATAAGCAGGCCTATTGTGTAGTACTTACTCATATTGCTAAAAAATGACGAGGGTGTGTCAAAAAGCCCACACCCTCTTGATTTTCTTGATGTCCTTAAATCATATCGCTGGCATCTGTTGCCTTCTTCGAGTTTGAAGTCTTGCGAATGCCTGTGGTCGAGCGCTTGCGCACCTTCTTCTCTTCAACGACCACTGGCTTCTCGCTCTTGATGCCTGCCAGTTCGGGATCTATGAGAATGCGACCGCAATATTCGCAGACGATGATTTTCTTGTGCATCTTGATATCGAGCTGACGCTGGGGCGGAATCTTGTTGAAGCAGCCACCGCAGGCATCGCGCTGCACATAGACGATGCCCAGTCCGTTGCGGGCATTTTTCCGAATGCGCTTGAACGAAGTAAGAAGTCGGGGGTCGATTTTTGCTTCAAGCTCTTTAGCCTTCTCTCTCAGCTTCTCCTCCTCAACACGGGTTTCGTCCATAATCTCGTCCAGCTCGCTACGCTTCACTTCCAAATCGGCCTGTTTCTCCGTCAACAGTGCCTTTGCGCCTTCCAAGTCAGCGTTCCTTTCAGCAATGCGCTTTTGGGCATCATTGATTTTCTTGTTGCAAAGTTCTATCTCTAACGTCTGGAATTCAATTTCCTTGCTCAGCGTGTCATATTCACGGTTGTTGCGCACGTCGTTCAGCTGGTTCTTGTAGCGGTCGACGCTTGCCTGAGCCTCAATGATTTCCCCGCGTTTCTGCGAAATGGCGCGTTCGTATTCGTCCACGTCATTCTGAATACGCTCAATACGTGTGGTGAGACCTTCTATCTCTGCGTCAAGGTCTTCAACTTCCAAGGGTAGTTCGCCTCGCAGCGCTTTCTTTTCGTCGATCGACGAGAGCGCCGTCTGTAGCTGAAACAGTGTTTTCAGCTTCTCCTCTACTGAGAGGTCGGTAGGATCTTTTTTTGCCATACTTCTTTATAAATATATGATTGGGTTTGTATTGACCTGTGATGTAACTACTTTCAAGCCAGGGCAGGCACTGCTGATGATACTTTCAAAAATCTGTGTGGTGAAGTGCTCGCTCTCATAGTGTCCGATGACACATATCTGAATCTGCTGGCTGTAGCCGAAATACTGGTGGTAATGCATTTCGCCCGTGATGAAGGCATCGGCCCCCTCGTGAATTGCATCGGGAAGAAGAAAGTCGCCCGCGCCGCCACAGATGGCTACATGCCTGATGGGGCGGCGCAGCAGTTCGTTGCACATGGCGCACTGGGCTTCCATTTGTTTCTTTACATGGAGAATGAATTCTGTCGACGATATCTCGCAGGGCAGCTCTCCTATCACTCCACTTCCGCAGTCCATGCCTGCTACGGTCTTTTGGGCAAAGAACCTCGCATTTTGCAGGCCTATGCGGTGGGCAATATTGAAATTGACGCCATGCAGGGCATTGTCAAGGTTTGTATGCATCGAAATGACGCATATACCATTGCTAATAGCCTTCCATACCGTTCGTTGGACATACGTAGAATCGGAAATCTGCTTCAGGCCTCTGAAAAGCAGTGGATGGTGGCTCACCACTAAATTGCATCCTCTGCAAACAGCCTCGTCGATGATTTCCTCAGTGACGTCCAGACATAATAATGCCCCTGAAACCTCCGCCTCTGTCAGTCCGATTTGCAAGCCAGCATTGTCCCAGCTTTCTTGCAACGGCAGGGGCGCGAATTGTTCAAGGGCGCTCAGCACTTCCTTTATTTTCACGCTTGTCATTGTTCTTTTCGACTGCAAAGGTAGTTATTTTCCTACACATACCATCAAGAACCGCGATATAATTAAATGTTTTTAACTGGAATAGAAAGTTTTGGGCAGTTAGGGAACAATTACTCATGAATAATTATTCATCTTCATATTCATGCTTAGAGTGTGCATAACCCGTTGGCTTTCAGTGTGTTGTAATTTGGCTTAAATTGTGCTTCAATTCATGCTGAATTATACGGTAATTTAAGCTTAATTGTATCGGAATTCAGCATGAATTTCAAACGTGTTTCCGTCAAGTCCCAAAATGCATGATTATGCAAATGAAAAAGGGTGGGAAGCATCGGTTGTCTAAAAGCCGCCCGGACCTCTGCCCATGTCGCCCCCGAAACGGCCTGGGCGGTCGTCGCGACCCATGCGTTGGCCGCCTCCGCGTAGTCCTTCTCCGTTGCGTTGCCCGCCGTCTCGTCCTCCGAAGAAGTTCAGGCGATAGCTAATGTGGAGCATGGCATAGCTGGTGATGGCATTGACCTCGCTGTCGCGCCATCCGTTGGCATTGACGGTTCGGCTGAAGTTGGTCTGCTCATGCAAGATGTCGTACCACTGCAGCATGATCGTCAACTTCTTGCCACGCAAGAAGCCATGACTGAGCTGCGCGTTCCAGATGAGCTCGTTTGTGTTAAGTGTCTCGTCGCTGTAGCCGCGCTTGGAGTAGACGTGGAAGTCGGTGCTGAGGTTCGTGCCCCAGGGGAAGGTGATCTGTGTGTTGCCGCCATAGTTGAAGTTCCAGGTGGTAAGGTTGCGCGATGCCTGCAGACGGTTTTCGGTGCGGGCGTATGTGAGCCGGGTGTTGAGCGATACTTTGAGCCATTTGTTTCGGAAGCTGAGCGAGATGTCAGGCGAAAGGTTGTAGGTATGGGTGACGTTTCGGTCGGGTAGGGCAGTCCTGTTCAGGTTGACGTAGCCTATCTGGTGGTTGTAGCTGCCGTTGACACCTCCGCTGATGTCCCATCGGTTGAGCGTGTCGAGGCTAATATTGAATGAACCGCCACCGTTTAGCCCCCAGTTTCCGTTGATATTCTCAGGGCGCGAGATACGTCCACCTGTGCTTTCGTTGTAGGTAACGACGTTTCCTATGGAATTGCTGGTGCTGCGCAGGCTGCCGTTGAAACTATAGCTCCAGTGACATTGTGCCTTCGGCACTTGGAAGCCCAGACTGTCCTCTACGTACTTAGGTGTGCGCTGCTTCTGGAAGTTCACACTTAAATTGGTGGTAAATGAGGGCTTTAATCCGGGATTACCCATGGAGATGTTCAGTGGATTGGTATCGTCGTAGATGTCGAGCAGCTGAGTGATGCTGGGCTGCTGTGTTTGTCCGCGCAGCTGCACTTGCAGGTTGGTCTGTTGGTTGAAGCGATAGCGCATGTTAAGTGTCGGCGACATGTTGGTAACTGTGCGTACTGTGTCGACAGGCACACCAAGGTATTGCTGAATGTAATGTGAGCGCTGTGGTTGTACGGATATGCCCAGGTTCATGTTCAGCTTCTCGCGCACCAAACGCAGCTGTACGTCCATGTTGTGTCTGTCTTCGGTGCGTTCGCTGTAGCGGCTCAGGCGGTCGCTGAGATACATTTCGTAGGGATTGTCGAGATAGCCGAACAAGGACATCCACTCACGGTAGTCGTTTAGCACGTCAAGGAAGGCTGCGTCGCTATAGTCGGGGAAATCGAAGGTAGCCGGGTCGTTTTTCTGATGACTGTGGCTGTATCGGTAGTTCAGTTGCAAGAAGAGCCCCTGCGCGCCAAAGCTACGCTGCCTGTTACCGAAGTTTGGCCCGCGTCCTCGCTGTCGGCCACCCTCGGAGCGGAGCGTGTCTTCGGGTTGCGGTTTCGGTGTAAAGGTAAGAATCGGCTCGGTGTAGGTGGCTCCGATGGAATAGCTGAAATTGTTGTTGTCGGAGAGCGTGTAGCGATTGGTCTGGTAGGTGGAGTCCTCGCCTTGCAGGTTGAGTGTCTGGTAGAGATGGACAGCTGACAGGTTTGCGTTGCGATTGTTGCCGTCACTGTAGTTGATATTGCCACTAAGGGCAATGTTTCGGCCTTTCGTTCCAAAGCGTCGGTACAGCTGTAGTTGCGAACTGAGGTTCTTGCTTTGTCCGTAGCCAAGCGATTTGCCCTGGCGGCTATTGACAATGAGGTCTTGCTCGTCCATGTACTGCAGGCTCTTTTGGCTCAGTGCGTCGTCGACATAAGTAAAGGGGTCGACGTTGAACGATGCGGAAGTGGAAAAAGAGCGGTTGTCGTTTGTAGAGAAACTGACGTTGGGGCGGAACGACAGGTTGGTGACTGAGTCTATCTGCCACTGCAGGTTCATGTTACCCGTCCAACTGTTGGAACGCGAGTAGCTCTGGCTGACGCTATTTGAGAAAGCACCGCCACGGGTGTTGACGAAGTTTTCCGATCCCGTTCGGTTCCAGTTGTCGGCATCGTTGTGCTCCCATGTGACACGTCCGCTCATCTTCAGATCCTTGTTGTTCTCGTAGCTGGCATCGAATGCTGCAGTCTTGGTTTCGCGCTGTCCTTGTCCGTTGCCACGTCCGCGTCCGCCACGACCTGTAAAGTTACGTCCGTTCACGTTGTTGGCATTGCCCATGAAGTAATAGCGCATGGCACCAAAGGGCTTCATGGCTGTCAGACGGATGCCGTAGCGGTTGTCGGTGCCGTAGCCTATGTCGGGGTTTGCCTGCAAACCACGGCGGGCGCTCTTCTTCGTGACGAACTCCAGCACGAAGTCATCGTTGCCGTCGTCGATACCTGTCATGCGACTCAAGTCGCTCTTTTCGTCGTAGGCTTTTACCTTGTCAATAACGTAGCTGGGCAGGTTCTTCATGGCCGCCTCGGTGTTGCCGGTCATGAAGTCGCGACCGTCCATCTTGAATCTCTTCACCGACTTGCCATTGATAGTGATGCCGCCGTTATCGTCGATTTTCGCGCCTGGCAGGGCCTCGACGAGTGCCTCGATAACGCTGCCTTCGGGCACACGGAAGGCATCGGCATTATAGATGACGGTGTCGTCTTTGACGACCATCTTCGGAATATTTGCAGTCACTAAGGCTTCGTCAAGCTCTACGGCCTCGGCCTTGAGGACAATGTCGCCTAACGAGACATTTCTTTTTGCGCTTATCTTCAAGGTCGTCGTTTTCGGCTGATAGCCTAAGAATGATGCTTTCAGCACGTAGTCGCCCAGTTTTCCCACTCTGAAAGCAAAAAGCCCTTTAACATCCGACAAAGCACCAGTTACGAACGATGTGTCTTTTTTCTCCGTCTTATAGAGCTGCAGCGTAGCCTTCGGCATTGGCTCGCCACTCTCACCGTCGACCACACGCCCATATACCACTGTTTGCTGGGCGGTTGCATAAAGCACACCCAGCAACAGTGAGCATAGTGTTATGGACACACGTCGTAGTTTTTGCATTGGTCGGTATTTGCCTTTTTGGGTTTCTTCTTGACTATTTGATTCATTCTTTTATGAAAAGTTTAAAAAGGATACCGACAAATTAACTTTTTTTACTATCACTAATCGTTATACTTAGCGGTCAGTTCACAGATTTTCACTACGACCTGCATGGCTTTTTCCATCGACTGGATGCTTACAAACTCGTAGGGACCGTGGAAATTCACGCCGCCAGCAAATATGTTTGGACAGGGCAAGCCCTTAAACGACAGCTGAGCGCCGTCGGTGCCACCACGGATAGGCTTCACCTTTGGAGCGACGCCCACCTCTTGCATGGCATGTAGCACAAGGTCGATGACGTGCATCTGCGGGTCTATTTTCTCCTTCATGTTATAATATTGGTCACTGACCTCGGCAACGACGGTACTCTCGCCGTATTTCTCGTTCATCAGTTCTGCGCAGTGCTTCACAAAGCGCTTGCGCTCCTCGAACTTTTCACGGTCGTGGTCACGGATGATATAGCTCAGCTTGCCCAACTCGGTGCTTGTCTGCATACCTGTAAGATGGTAGAAGCCCTGATAGCCTTCGGTGGTCTCAGGCGTTTCGTCGGCAGGCAGCATTGCCACAAACTCGGCAGCCAGCCGGTTGGCGTTAACCATCTTGTCTTTTGCATAGCCCGGATGTACGCTCACGCCGTGAATTGTAATCTTTGCCGAGGCAGCATTGAAATTCTCAAACTCTAACTCGCCCACGTCGCCACCGTCCATCGTATAGGCCCATTCGCAACCAAACTTCTCCACATTGAAATGATGGGCTCCCATACCTATTTCCTCGTCGGGGTTGAATGCTATGCGAATTTTTCCGTGACGGATGTCCTTGTGGTCGCGCAGATAGCACATGGCTTGCACAATTTCGGCTATACCGGCCTTGTCGTCGGCACCAAGGAGTGTGTGGCCGTCGGTCACGATGATGTCTTCGCCTATATGCTGCAGGAGTTCTGGAAACTTTTTCGGCGAAGAGACTATCCCTTCGGAGAGTGTAATGTCTTTGCCGTCGTACTGAGACACAATGCGGGCTTTGATGTCGGCTCCGGAGCAGTCGGGCGACGTGTCGTAATGCGAGATAAAGCCTATTGTGGGCACGTCTTCTTTCATATTGGAGGGAAGGGTGGCGTAAAGATAGCCTTTCTCGTCAAGTTCTACGTCTTCTAATCCTTCTTTCTCCAGTTCTGTTTTCAAGTACTGGGCAAAGACCATTTGCTTGGGCGTACTGGGTACTTGCAGGCTCTCTTCGGCCGACTGAGTATCAAACTTTGTGTAGTTCAGGAATCTTTCTGTGATATTCATATTTTGCTGATTTTTAATTGTTTGCGTAAAAAATATAAACGAATTGTTTGTGTAAGGGACGTGAATGTAAAACATAAGGCTTCTATGCCGTTAGAATCTGCGCTATGCGCTCGGCGGTTCTGCCGTCCCAGCGGTCTGGAAGGGCGCATATCTTCCATTCACCCTTTACGAGTTTCCTCAAATATTGTGCAAGAACTTCGGCATCGCCGCCTACCAAGACATTTGAACCAACCGTCAGTGTTTCCTGATGTTCGGCATAACGATTGAGAGTGATGCAGGGAACACCGTTGAATGTGGCCTCTTCGGCCACATTGCCCGAATCTGTGATAACGCCACAAGCATGGGCGGAGAGCCACCCAAATTCGAGATAGCCGAGGGGTGGAAGTATTGAGAATTGAGTGGTGAGTGTTGGATGGTGGTTGGCAAGCTGCTTCACTATCCTTGCAGCTTCTTCGCGCAGTGGGGCCATGACGGGAATCTGGGCTTCGGCTGCAACATCGGCGATGGCAAGAAGCATCTGCTGAAGGCTGACCTCGTCGGCAAGAAGAGCCCGACGGTTAATTGTGAACAGAAGATAGGACTGGGGGATGGGGCATGAGAGGCGCGGCTTTCTTAGCCTGTCGTGGTTGTAGCGGAGCGTGTCCATGAGAATGTTGCCCACCATATAGGTTTGTCCTGTGTCGCCCTGTTCGCGAGTTGCTACGCTATTGCTCTTGATGCCGGCGGTAAAGAGGTAGTCGGAGAGGGCGTCGATGACGAGGCGGTTAATCTCCTTGGGCATCGTTATGTCGAACGAGCGTGTGCCGGCAACAAGGTGTGCAAGACGTAGTCCCCGTTTCTTCGTGACGATTGCAGCGGCCATGGTCGAGGCAAGGTCGTCGACGACGATGACCACATCGGTGGGGTGGTTGTCAAGAAAGTGGTCGAACTCAGTCATAACGCGACTCGTAATTTCGTTGAGACTGGTGCTGTCGACACCAAGAAAGGTATCGGGACGCCGCATTTGCAAGTCGTCGAAGAGGCTCTGTTCGAGCGTAGGGTCGTCTTCACGTCCGGCATAGACGAGCGTACAGTGGGCTTGCTGCAATTTGTCGAAGACACGAATGAGTGGTGCCACTTTCACAAAGTTGGGGCGGGCACCCGCCACAATGGTGATTCTTTTCATTTATCGTTTGCTACGTGTTATCATTGTTTTCAGTTTTCCATTGAACCGATCGGCTTCAAGAAGTTGCTCAATGGTGAGGTGCATGCGCCATTGCCAGCGATTGTAGGGGTCGCTTGGCATATTGATACGCTCCTGCCGTAGGTCTTTGGAGCGAAGCTCGCTGTCCATGGCCAGCCAGTCCTGAAGGGAAAGGATGCATAGCATGGAAGGAGAATAGAGATGTCGGGCAATGATTTCCTCGGCCAGATGGGCAGGCAGGTGCTGTGGCAGTCGACCTTGTTTCTGGAGCATGGTTGTGTAGTATCGCTGTGCACGTTCGGGATTCTCTTCCCACCACAGGCGTAAAGGCGACATGTCGTGAGTGGAGATGGTCGTCACTGAGCGCACGGGATTAGCATCGAGATGGGCAAACTCTACTCCACTCTGTTTGGGCATTTGCTGAATCTCGAGGGTGAGGATGCGGAGGGCGTCGAGTACGGGTGCCACACAGTCGGGGAGCATGCCAAGGTCTTCGGCGCAGACGAGCATTGCCGACTGGCCAAAGATTCTGGAGAGACGGTCGTAGCCGCACTTGCCCCAGAAAAACGAGTGGCGTTGGTAGAAAAAGTTGTTGTAAAGCCGCATATAGGCATCGCGCTCATCATGGGAGAGCACCTGAAAAACCGGTTCTTTGTAAGCCTGAATACGAGGATGGTACATGTCGGTTTGTTGTGGGTCTTCAAGAAAGAGCACGTTGGCAGCGAGTCTGAAAAGGCCGTCGCGTATCCAAAGGCTGTTTTCGTCGGTGCGGTCATGGAAACAGGATTCTATTTTGCGCTGTGTCGACACTTCGGGCCGTAGGTCGTACAGGCCGTATGCCTTGAGCTGAAGGAAGGTGTCGCGAACATAGTTGGCGTGTATGCCGAATATTTGGTCGACGATACTGTCGTTGATGAAAGGGCGTGTGAGGAAATCGCGCCGGAAAGGTAGTCCGAAAAACTCAATGTCGCCAGGGGTAAGGGGCAAGGCGGGCGAGAAATGGCCCATAGTGCCGAACAGCTGGTCGGCAGGTATCTCCCAAACACGGAAATAGCCAAGTACATGGTCTGTGCGCAGTGCGTCAAAATACTGTTCCATGTGGTGCAGCCGGCGATGGAACCACTCTATGAGTGGAGAGGGACGGGTGGAGGAGGGCTCCGTCCAATGATAAGTGGGCAGACCCCAGTTTTGCCCTTGTATGGATAAGGCGTCGGGTGGTGCCCCGGTCAGCATGTCGGTATGAAAGTAGTCGGGATGGCATTCTACCTCCTTGCTCTGCATGCTGATGCCTGCGGGCAGGTCGCCCATGAGGAATATGCCGCGTGAATGGGCATAATCGGCAACCGCCTTCAGTTGTTTGTGCAGATGATACTGCAGGAAGCGCTGTAGGGGGTCTGGGAAGTCTGAAAGCCAGTAGTCGTTAGCTTCTGCCCATGCCTTATAACTGTCCGAGGCAAGCGTCTGCTCTCCCCGTTCGCTGAATATCTGGCGTACATAGTCCATCTTCACTCGGTCTACGGCCTCGTAATCACTATAAGGAAGGGCGTTCAGCTCGCACTGCTGACGGCGGAAGACGGTCTGGCACTGTTTGTCGCTAAGTGTTCCCAGGTCTTCGAGGTCTATATAGTGGGGATGGAGGGCAAAGGCCGAGGTGATGTTGTATGGGCAACTGTCGCCCCACCGGCCTGTTGTAGTGGTATCGCCCACAGGCAGAACTTGTATCGCTTTCATGCCTGTAACCGCAGCCCAGTCGACCAAGCGGTGAAGGTCACCGAAGTCGCCGACGCCACAGGAATGCTCACTGCGGAGCGAGAACACGGGCACACAAACGCCTGCCACTCGCCATGTCCGTTCGGCCAGACGTAGTGGAACACCATAGTCGACGTAGACCTCGCCATCGGCCAGTTCGTCGCATACCATTCGGTTTGTACCCTCTTCCCAGGCGACGAACTCTCGGCTATTGTCATCTATAACCACATATTTATATTCCAACGGCAACCCCATCCAGTCTACGTTCAGTGAGAGCATCCAGTCGCTCATGCCCATAGGCTGCATAAGCTGGTAGCGTGTGGGGTTCCATGAGCCTAATGACGGGTGGCTGCCAATAATGGCCAGCGACTGTCCTTTTTCGAGCTGTGGTGCTGAAACGCGGAATAGTATTGTTTTACGGAAAAGGGGCAGTTTGAGAGGTGAGAGGCCGTTATTAGAACTGTAATTGTTTCCATGACTGCCGTTATCCTGCCCTCCTGTGCTCCAAAAATAAGCAGTGGAGTATAGATGGTTGTTCAGTGGCAGGTCGCGCCAATGATCGGCTAAAAGGAATGTGCGCGAAGCATCGAAAGCATAGGTGCGCGGCACCAATGTCCACTCCCGTCTCAGCTCTAAGCCCTCTGCATCTTCGACAATATAATAATAGGAGAAACACTCCACGGGGCTTCGGCGGCTTTCGAGCACCGAGGTCTCTACCGCCCAATGTTCGCCATCGTCAGTCTGCATGTGCAGCCTTGCCTCACGCTCCGAGCCGTCTTGGCGCCGGTAGTTGATGGATACGACCAACTGCTGTCCCCACTCCGTGCGATAGTTTATGGTAAATCTTAGTTTCATGATGCGTTCTATTTTATCCTGCAAATTTAATAAAAAAATCTTAATCACGCAACGTTCTTGACAAAAAATTTAATCCAGTAAAAAAAGTGAGACTTGCCCCCATGACGGGAACAAGCCTCACCGCTATTTGGAAAACGATAAAAACTTCTACTCCTCAACAGCAGCCTGCGCCGCAGCAAGGCGGGCGATGGGCACGCGGAAGGGCGAGCAAGAAGCGTAGTTCATGCCAATCTTAGCGCAGAACTTCACAGAGCTGGGCTCACCACCATGCTCACCACAGATACCGCAACGGAGGTCAG
>CAJONO010000153.1 GCA_905235905.1 uncultured Prevotella sp. | reverse complement strand
TAATCAAAACTGACGGAATAACCAAGCCGAAGGGCAACTGTTCAAAAGAATTGGGATAAATTCTGATTAGTGGAGGTTATCTTTGCATCGTTGATTCCCGGCAGCCTCTGATTCGTCAAGCTGTCGGGTCTGTTTTTATGCATAAAAAAAGAGCCATGACGGACGGCATAGAAGAGATAATAATGCGGAGAAACAAAAGGCGGGAAGCCGGAGGCCGACAGGATGTTGGCGCGGCTTCCTGCACTTCTTGAGAGGATGCATAAAAAGCCGCCCACAAGGGACGGCTTCAATTTCCGATAGAATTCAACGTTACTTTCTTGTATAGGTTTTGCTTTTACTTGACCCCTCTTGTTTGACGACCAATATGGTTGAGGTAACATTGACGACATCAAGAATAACAGTTGAACCAGTTGCACTTGTAGTGCAATCGGTTATGATGCGGTTTGTGGCCTCATCATAACGCCATGTGCCTTTTGAGTCGTGGCCCGAATTGCCAACGGTTTTAGAATTGCGATACCATGAATAGGAGGCAGAGCCATTACTGTTGAGAACAAGCGTATAGACTTGCTCCACAACTCCCGACACACTCTCGTCTCTTACCCAAGTACCCACAAAACGCGAATCTACTCCAGATGCAGTATCATCATCGTCATCGCTTCCGCATGACGACAGTAATCCAACTGATGAAATCAATAGGAAGACACAACCAAATAATGCAGTAATCTTTTTCATTGCTCAATATCAATTTGATGATGAAATAATAGTTTTCTCAGCTCCATACACTTTCTCTCCATTGCTCTTTCTTGTTGCGAAAGCCCTGTATGTGAAACTGGTTGAAGCTTTGTTGGAATAGAGGGTTATTACTGTTGAATGGACTCCGTCCGACAAGGAGCCCTGCATTGTTGACCCTGTCACACCATATTCAGATGCCAGATGCGAACCGTTGACAGAAAACTTCACGGTAATCTTGTGCTCATATTTATACTGTTTTCTGTCTGTCCCCATAAAAGCACCAGCAGTAACCATTGTAGTAAACATAGCCGGTTTCTTCCGTCAACTCCCACAATCCGACTAACTGGGATTCGCTTACCGAGTTGTCATCATCATCACTGCTACATGCAGTGAATCCTGTCATAGTGAAAACGGCCAATGCAATGGCCACTATTTTTGAAAATTACCACACAAAAAGAAAGCGGGGCATCTTGCCTCTGCTCGCTCTCTTCTTTAGGCCCTGAGAAAGCCACTGTAAAAAACAAACAGAATATGACACCCACGCCGTTGGTATATTCTCTTACGCCCCTAAAGCGTGCTTAAGGCTGCACGAGCCTCTGCACGCTGACGGGACGGTGTTTCATAGTACCTTAGAGATAAGAAATAGAGGGATTCGCTTGGTTGCTTTCGAAATTTACTGTAACTCTCCAACGACATCAACACAATCTTCCGTGGGCGCAGCGATGAAGTGAGCATCATGCCCTTTACCTTCAGTGAGTTCTGCCAAGGACGGAATCGGTCAGCGAGCTGTGGAAAGAGTACTACACCTATGGTGGACTGCCTGCACTCCGCTGGATGCCGACTTGAGCCCACTTGAGAATTTTGTTAGAGAGTTTTGAGAATTTTGTTTGGCAGAATTGAGAATTTTTCTTATCTTTGCCGACGCTAAACAGAAAAGAGGCTATGAAGAGGTTTTTCCAGTTGCTGTTGTTGTTGCTGGCAATTGTCTTGGGCAGTTGCAAGACTTCTTCGGTGTATGACGATACGGGCAGTCTGGTGTTTGTCAGTCATAAGAACTATGTGGGAAAAGCGGTCTACGTGAGTATAGACAATCATCCTCCCTTCATAGCAAAGGTTATCAGCAAGTCTGAATGGAACAAATATTATGCCAGAACTGCGGTTCATACAAGTACAGAAAGAAACACTCAGTATAATGTGGACTACAGGTGGAAACCTAACGATTCTGACTGGCCTGAAACCAAGAAGAAGCCCAATCTTGTTCCTTCCTACGGTGTCGTTGCCGGAATGCGGCAAGTGGCGGTGGCTTTTGAGGGAAAGACTGTGCTGAGAAAGAGGGTGAAAGTGCGAGGACAGGACAAGACCGTGGTCAATCTGCCTTGAGAGGCAGAGGAAAGCGCTTCTTCGTAGAAGGAACAGGGAAAAAGAAAAACAAGGGAATTATTTTTGATATGGCGGAAAGCAAGATTGTGACGTATGAAAGCCTGATGGGCGAGCTGACAGACGGGAAGTACAGGCCCGTCTATTATCTGCATGGCGAGGAATCGTACTATATTGACAAGATTTCTGACTATATTGCCGAGCATGCGCTGGCTCCTGAAGAGAGAGACTTCAACCAGACGGTGCTCTTCGGCAGCGACGTAACGGCTTCGCAGGTGGCCGATGCCGCCCGCCGCTATCCTATGATGGCCCGCCGTCAGGTGGTCATCGTGAAGGAGGCTCAGAACATCAAGAATACCGAGGCTTTGGAAAAATATATGAAGAAGCCGCTTGAGAGCACCGTGCTCGTGATGTGTCATAAGAACGGAAAAATTGACGGCCGGAAGCGGGAATATGTGAAAGCCATTCAGCAGGCAGGCATTCTTTGGGAGAGTGCGAAGCTCAGGGAGCGCGATTTGCCCGCGTTTATCGAAAAATATCTTGCGAAAAAGAATGTGAGCATTGACCCGAAGTCTACACAGCTCATTGCCGATGCCATCGGAGCCGACTTGAGCCGGCTGACCAGCGAACTTGACAAAGTGATGCTGAGCCTGCCAGAGCAGGATAGGAGAGTGACACCACAGGTGGTGGAAGACCAGATAGGGGTGAGCAAGGACTTCAACGGATTCGAGTTTCGTGATGCCATTGTGAACCGCAATATTTTCAAGGCCAATCAGATTATGAATTATTTTGACAAAAATCCAAAGGCGGGGAGCATCTATTCGTTCCTTCCGTTGGTGTATAATTATTTCCAGAATCTGATGCTGGCTTACTATGCTCCGAAGAAAACTCAGGAGGGCGTGGCAGAGTGGTTAGAGTTTCGCACACCCTGGCAAGCGAAGGATTACATGACTGGCATGAGAAATTTCTCGGGAATGAAAGTGATGCAGATAATTGGCAAAATAAGAGAAATAGATGCCAAAAGTAAGGGCTTGGACAACCCAAACACCCCTCCTGGAGAGCTGATGAAGGAGCTGGTCTTCTTCATTTTGCACTAAAATTAGCTATTTTCCGAAGCTATTTTTTCTCGTTTTTGCACTTCTGAGGGGGTGCTTTTTTCGTCCTAACAGTTCACAAAATCAGGCATTTAGCTCAAAATAACTACCCTTGAAATTGGCTTATTTTCAGCTTTTCAGCCGCTCGTCCAGAATTTTTCACGTACGGCGAAATTGGGTCTTTTTGGCTCTTTGAAATTCGGCTTTCACATTTGTTATAATTTAAATCGTCGAAGTTTGTGATTGTAAATACGAAACAGTAATTCTAAATTGTAAATCTTTTATGGAAATTCAAAAACGCAAACTGTAAATTTTCTTATTTGAATATTCGAATTGAAAACGTAAATTATAAATATGCGTTTTTAAATTAATTTTTATACATGCTCCGATAAATACTTATATTATATTAAAAATCAGTAGTTTATATCATTAAGTTTTTAGTGTTTCGTAATACGTTTTCTCGTTTTACTCCTTCTTTTTGCATATTACCAATCTTTTCGCATGATATTCTTGTAAGTACTTGTCGGATAGTCAGTTATTTATCTAAAAATATTCTATTAAAACTAAGTTTACGTTTAAATACTTAAATTCAAATTTATGAATTTGAACTTCAAAAGCAAAGTCGTCTTTATTTGAATTTACAAATTTAAAATCATAAACGTGAATATTAAATTTTCTGAATTTGATTCACAATTGTTGCGTATTCAAATTTTTTGTTTTAACTTTGTAAACTCAAAGAAAAAGGGATGAAAATGCCCTAAAACGTTATTATCGCCAAAATGAAGGACAGAATTATTAAGGTAATGGAGTCGCAGCACATGACTCAAAAGGTGTTTGCCGATTTTGTGGGAATTGCTCCCGCTACCCTTAGCGGCATCATCAACGATCGCACCAAACCTACCATCAATATTGTGGAGGCTATCAAGAAGAAGATTCCCGCTATTAGTACCGACTGGCTCATGTTCGGCATCGGTTCCATGTATGCGAGCAGAACCGTCGACGACGGCACTCATACTCCTACTCCATCGGGCTCTGCATCTGATGGTGTCATGCCGCCGGGTTCGACTTCTGGTGCTTATCAGGAAACTCTTCTCGATTTTGAGCAATCTGTGTCGTCGGCTCCTTCGCCTGCTTATCGCTCCGCATCGGGTATGTCAAGTCCCCGTAGTTCGCGTCCTGAATTGGAGGTTGATTTTATGAAAAATTTTGACAAAATGCCTCGTCGTGTTACTGAGATTCGCGTGTTCTATGACGACCAGACATGGGAGAGTTTTGTCCCTGCCAAGAAATGATTTTCTAAAAAAGTGTGCTTCGGTGTTGTCTATGCGAAGATTTTTTGCTAACTTTGCAAACCGATGGACACGCCAATATATATTATTGAGGAGCTGAAACTCCGTAGAAATCTGCGGCTCATAGCCGATGTGGCTCGGCGGGCCGACGTAGAGATCATTCTGGCTTTCAAGGCATTTGCGCTTTGGAAAACCTTCCCCATTTTCAGCGAGTATATCCACAGCACTACGGCCAGCTCGCTCTCTGAGGCCCGATTGGCCTTGGAAAAGTTTGGTGCGAAAGCCCATACTTTCTCCCCTGCCTATACCGACGATGAAATAGACAAGATTGTGTTGTGCAGCAGTCACCTCACGTTCAACTCGCTGTCGCAGTATGAGCGCTATCATGACCGGGTGGCGGGCAAGGCATCTATAGGTTTGCGCGTCAATCCGGAATATTCTGAGGTAGAAACGTTGCTCTACAATCCCTGTGCTCCGGGCACACGCTTTGGGGTGACGGCCTGTAAGTTGCCGTCCGTGTTGCCTTCCGACGTTGAGGGTTTCCACTGCCATTGCCATTGCGAGAGCGGCAGCGACGTGTTAGAGCGAACGCTGGTTCATATCGAAGCGAAGTTTTCCAAGTGGTTTCCGCAACTGAAATGGCTCAACTTGGGCGGCGGCCACCTGATGACGCGGAAGGACTATGACGTGGAGCGGCTCATCGGCATTCTGAAGGGGTTGCATGAGCGTTACCCCTGGCTCAGAATCATCCTCGAACCAGGCAGTGCTTTTGCCTGGCAAACGGGGCCGTTAGTGTCGCATGTGGTAGATATTGTTGAGGATAAGGGCATTCGTACCGCCATTCTCGATGTGAGTTTCACCTGCCACATGCCCGATTGTCTCGAAATGCCCTACTTCCCCGAGGTGCGCGGAGCCATTCATGTGGCCGATGACGATGCCACCCCCTCGCTTCACCGTTCCCATCTCTATCGTCTGGGCGGAAACAGTTGCCTGTCGGGCGATTTCATGAGCAGTTGGCAGTTCGACCATGAGTTGCAGATAGGCGAGAAGGTCATTTTCGAGGATATGATACACTACACCACGGTGAAGACGTGCATGTTCAATGGCATCACCCATCCCTCTATTGGCATGTTCCATGAGGATGGTCGGCTGGAAATTCTCCGTCGGTTCTGCTATGAGGATTATCGCGACCGCATGGATTAATGGGGTGTCCGATAATTCAGCATCAATTAGCCTGCAATTCAGCATCAATTAGCCTGCAATTCAGCATCGATTAGCCTGCAATTCAGCATTAATTGCAGCCTAATTCAGCATGAATTGCAGCCTAATTCAGTATGAATTGCAGCCTAATTCAGTATGAATTGCAGCAGTAGAAATATCGGTTGATACCAAAAAACAGCCTGCCTCACTATGAGACAGGCTGTTGGTTGTAAATAATGTTTGTTTAGTTAAGACTTAGAAGTTGTAGTAGAGACCGAAGGTCAGGTTGTTCTTCAGGTCGAGACCGATAGAAGAGCTAGCCTTGGCACCGTCACTGTCAGCCTTGCTCTGCTGCCAGCCGAGGAAACCAATGTGAGAAACGAAGCTGAACTTGTCGCTAAGGGCAACAGCGATACCAGGCTTCAGACCTACGCCGAAAGTATTAACCTTGTAACCACGGTCCTCGTCCTGATTCTTGTAAAGAACCGACAGGTCGCCGAAGAAGGTCACGTTGCCAGCCTTCAGCACGTTGTAACGCAGATAGGGGTTGATGATGAAGCTCTTGGCCTTGTCGTTGACAGCATAGGCCTCGAACGACTCAGTAGCATTGCCCTGCTCGTAGCCCAGAACGATACCGAGCGACATAGTCTCGTCGAGGTTGTAGCCAATCTCGGGGAGAATCTTGAACGAGGTCTTAGAATCGCCACCGTTAACTTTCGAACTGGTGAAACCGAGCTCACCACCGACATAAACCTGTGCGTTCATGCTCACAGCTGCAAAAGCAGCAACCATTGTCATCAAAATCTTTTTCATTTCTTTTTCTTTTTTAAATTGTTAATAATGTTATCCTTACCCAGCCTCAAGAGGCGTGGGGTTTCAGATTTCGAGTGCAAAGGTATAGAAAACTTTTTAATATAGCCAAATTTTTCTGCCTTTATTTTAAAAATAGTGCAAATTCTTGATTAATATTTGCTCATTTGAAGGGAAATGTATACCTTTGCATGCCAGAACACATATTTATATATAATAAGCATGACCCAACCCAAGATAATAGCAGGCCCCTGTGTCATTGAGACTGCCGAGCTGCTCGATACGGTAGCGAGGAAGTTGGTCGACATCAACCGCAAGCTGGGCACTGACATCATTTTCAAAGCCTCGTTCGACAAGGCCAACCGCACCAGCATCAGCTCCTTCCGTGGCCCGGGCTTAGAGAAAGGCCTGCAGATGCTGGCCGATGTGAAGTCGAAATACGGTCTGAGGCTGCTCACCGACATTCACGAGGCATGGCAGGCCGCCCCTGCAGCCGAGGTGGTCGACGTGCTGCAGATACCGGCCTTCCTCTGTAGGCAGACCGATTTGCTTTTGGCCGCCGCCCGTACAGGAAAGACGGTCAACATCAAGAAAGCCCAGTTCCTTTGCGGACGCGACATGCGCTATCCCGTGGAAAAAGCCCGCGATGCCGGAGCCAAGGAAGTGTGGCTCACCGAGCGTGGCAATATGATGGGCTATGGCAATCTGGTGGTCGACTTCCGGAACATCTGCGACATGCTCGACGTTGTGCCCACCGTCATCATGGACTGCACCCACTCCGTGCAGCGTCCCGATGCCAAGGACGGCAAGACGGGCGGCGACCGCCGCTTTGTACCTATGATGGCCCTGGCAGCCAAGGCCTTTGGGGCCACGGGCTATTTCTTCGAGGTGCATCCCACCCCCGACGAAGGGCTCAGCGATGCAGCCAACATGCTGGAGTTGGACAAGTTGGAAGATTTGGTTAAGCAACTGTTGAAATGACGACAAAGGAATACGGCATACAATGTATAAAGGATGAGGCTCAGGCACTGCTTGACCTGATTCCAAAGATCGACGACCAGTTCGAGAAGGCCGTCGACCTGATGCTGGGCTGCAAGGGCAAGGTCATCGTGACGGGTGTGGGCAAGAGCGGCCACATCGGGGCGAAGATTGCAGCCACACTGGCCTCGACGGGAACGCCTTCGTTCTTCATAAACCCTCTCGATGTGTATCACGGCGACTTGGGCGTGATGACGCCCGACGACGTCGTCCTGGCCATTTCAAACTCTGGCCTGACCGACGAGCTGTTGCGCTTCATCCCCATGGTGCTCCACATGCACATTCCCATCATTGGCATGACGGGCAATCCTCAGTCGCTACTGGCCAAGTTCTCCACCTGTCATCTGAACATCAGCGTGAGCCATGAGGCTTGTCCGCTCAACCTGGCTCCCACCAGCTCTACGACAGCCACCGTGGCCATGGGCGACGCACTGGCTATAGCCCTGATGGAGAAGCGCCACTTCCAGCCGCAGGACTTTGCCCACTTCCACCCTGGTGGCGAATTGGGCAAGCGCCTGCTTACCACGGCACGCGACGTCATGCGCACCGACGACCTGCCTCTGCTGCCACCGGAAATGCGCCTCGGCGAGGCCATCATTCTGGTGAGCAAAGGCAAGCTGGGGTTAGGCATTGCCATGCAAGAATCTCAGATTGTGGGCATCATCACCGATGGCGACTTGCGCCGCGCTACGGAGAAATGGCAGGCCGAGTTCTTCGACCACACCGTGAGCGACATTATGACCCGGAAGCCCAAGACCGTAGACCCTGAGGCAAAGATTAGTGAGATACAACGCATCATGCACAAATACAAAATCCATTCCGTGCTTGTGGTCGACAGCCAAAGCCACTTGCTCGGCGTGGTCGACAGCTATTCGTGCATGATTTGAATAACAACAATCAGAAACACCTATTATTTTACAGCAATGATAAAGAGAATATTGTTCACAGCAATCGTAATACTTGCATCGCTCAACGTCCGCAGCGAATACTACTTCAAGACGCTCGATGCCCGCGACGGCATGACTTCGAGCCAAGTGAACTGCATGCTGAAGGACACGCGTGGCTACATGTGGTTTGGCACCCCTGCCGGCCTTTACCGCTACGACGGCTATACGTTCAAGCATTTCCAGAGCGACTCGCAGGACGGCTCTTCACTGCCCGACAGCTACATCAACAGTCTGCAGGAGGCCCTCGACGGCACGTTGTGGGTCGAGACCCCCAGTGGCTACTGCATCTATCACCCGCAGACGGAGAGCTTCGAGCGCGACATGAGGCAGACCTTTGCCAGGATGAATATTCCTGAAGTGGCACAAATCGTGTATATAGACCGCCACCACAACATCTGGGCTTACCTGCCCAAGCAGGGCGTCTACTGCTACAACATGCAGCAGCAAATGAACTACGTGTTTGGCTATACCCTGCAGTCGAACAATGGTATTCCCGAAGGCGAAATATGTGCCATCGGCGAGTGTAAGGATGGTGCCCTCGTGGTCTATAACAGCGGGCGGATTGTTTGTTGCGATGTGATGCACCAGCAGAGCATCGTGTGGAGCAACCAGGAGCTGATGCAGCGCAACAAAGATCAGCGCAACAACACCCTGCGTGTCTTTGCCGACCAGCGTGACAATATTTGGCTCTATGGACAGGGTTCCCTCTTCATGTATAACAAGAAGACCAAAATCTGGAACACTGAGATTGGCTCGCAGTTGGGACTCACTGGCAAGGAGATAGACTTTGGCGTGAACGACATGGCCGGCGACCGCAACGGCAACATCTGGATTGCCACTAACAGGCATGGCCTGATGAAAGTCAACGTCAATACGCTTGCCATGGAGCAGGTGCAGCCTAACAGCATGAGGAACAGCCGTCTTAGCAGGGCCACGAACAGCATACAGAGCGTCTATGTCGACAATACCGACTTGCTTTGGGTGGGAACCAACAAAGCCAATGTGGCCTACTGGGGCGAGAACATCTTCAAGTTCAACGTCGACCTGATAGGCGATATTACGGCCATGACCCAGGATGAACAGGGGAAGGTGTGGTATGGCACAAGCGATGACGGAATCCTGGGGTACGAAGGCCATTTGGCAAGCCTCAAGGTCACTGCTATGGCCTTCACTCCTGACGGCAGTATCTGGGTAGGGTCGAAGCAGAACGGTCTTACCCGCATCAAGGACAATACTACAAAAATCTATTCGGTGGCCAGCGACAGCACACGCAAGACACTGATTGACGACCACGTGAATGCGCTGACCACCGACAAGGCCGGCAATCTGTGGATAGCCACCGATGGCGGCCTGCAGATGTTCAACATACGCATGGAAACGTTCTCGAACTATACTAAGGAGAACGGCAAAATGAAGGTGAACAACACAACGGCTCTCTTCTACGGTAAGAACAACATGATGTATGTCGGTACGTCGGAAGGATTGGCTATTATGAATGTCTCTACGTCGGAAATACAGTTCCTGACGGGCAACAGTACAAACCTGAAGAAGTTTACAAACAACTATATTACCCAGCTGTTCGAGGATTCACGCGGTCTTATATGGGTAGGAACACGCGAAGGCGTGAACATCCTGAATAGTGACAACGACGAACTGGACTATCTGACAGAGCGCAACGAGCTGTGTAACAACAACGTATGTGGCATAGCCGAAGACAAGAGCAATAATATATGGATCACGACGAGCAACGGACTGAGTCGCGTGGTGCTTCAGCGCAACCATGAGACGGGCACCTATGCATACGGTCTTTATAACTACAGCTTTATTGATGGTCTGCAAGGCAATGAGTTCAATCTCGGCTCCATTCTGACGAAGAAAGACGGAACCGTTCTCTTCGGTGGCCTTTATGGCGTGAACTGGGTGCGCCCCAAGACAATCGACGAAACGGAGAAACTGCCCCGGGTCATTCTCACACAGCTGTTCATTGGCGAGGAAGAGGTGCTCGTAGGCCATGAATACGAGGGGGTTATTCCATTACCTCAAACGCTCAACGAGAGTAACTATATCAATCTGACCAGCGACCAGAACACCTTTACCATCAAGTTTGCCGCAGGAAACTACAACCAGAGCGAGCGCCTGCAGTTCAAGTACTGGATGGAGGGGCTTGACAACGACTGGAAAAATGGCGAGGCCATGAAGCACGGCGTCACCTTTACAAATTTGCCCAGCGGCACCTATACCCTGCATGTAAAGGCCATTAGCGCCGAAGGGGCCATCAGCAATCAGGAGCGCTCTATAGTCATCAAGATCGACCAGCCCTGGTATTTCCAGTGGTGGATGCTCGTCTTCTATGCTGTCGTCGTCATTATCATCATCTACTTGTGGAAGATTGGCATCGACCAGATAAGGGCCGTATGGAAGAAGAAGAACGCCCTGCTCGAGGAACTGTCGCACCAGAAGGAGGAGATAAAGTCGGCCAGCGACGACCTTCGCCAGCCCATGGCCCGCATGACATCGATCATCATGAGCCTGTCGGAGCAGCAGGAGGCTTCGCTCGAAGAGCGCGAACAGCTGAACTCACTGCACTCGCAGATGCTGCAAATCATTACTCGTGTCAGCGATATGCAGACATCACTCGAACATCCTGAGGAGAAAGCCAAGCAGAATGTGAATAAGCACTTCGAACTGAACAGTCGGGGCGAGCTGAATCTTCCCGTCATGGCCCAGGACGAGCTTACCTCAGAGATTCGTTCGCAATACAAGGCTTCGCCCACATCAAAGTTCCTGGTGTTCTTTATCGACAACAATCCTGACTTCATTAAGTTCATTAGTGCCCGTCTGCAGTTTGTTTATGACTTCCATGTCTATAACGATATTCTCAAGGCCATGACCGACATTGAGGCCAAGCTGCCCGACCTTGTTATCTGTAAGCAGGACATGCAGCCCATGACCGGAAGCGACCTTTGTAATCGCATCAAGACACACCCGACGCTCAGTAGAATCAAGTTCGTGATTGTCACCGACTCGAAGATGAGTGGCAAGGAAATGCGTGACCAGGGCATTGCCATGTCGGCCGACGACTATCTGGCCAAGCCGTTCAACATCCAAGAAGCAGCCATGCGGTTCAACAAGCTGCTGGGCATCGGTGCTATCGACGTGTCGAACAATCTGATAGAAGGTGCCGAGACCCGTTTGCTCGAAGACCGAAACTCCAGTATGACCACTGCAACCGAAAGCATTGACTATGGAAGCTACGACCCAAGTAAGGACGAGGGCGTTATGGATGCCGAGATGCATGCCGTTGAAGTGCAGTATGTGCGGAAGCAAGTTCCGGTGACGGAAGGAAAACAGATGACAGTCACTGATGACGAAGAGTGGAACGAGTATTCCATGACCGACACGATGGATCGCCAGCTCATCAGCAGTATTGAGCAGTATGTTCAGCAGAACATGGGGCGCGGACAGATTAATCTCGAGGAGATGGCCAAGGCTATGGGAATGGGCATGAGGCCCTTCTTCCAGAAAATTCGTGAGATAACGGGAAAGACGCCAGCCGACGTGGTGCGCGACATGCGACTGAAGCATGCTTGCATCTTGTTGAAGCGCACCAATATCAACCTGAGTGAGCTGGCAACGAACGTTGGCTTCTCTACTGCCGAGCATCTGATAAGCATGTTTAAGGAGAAGTTTGGCATTTCGCCTTCGGAGTATAGGCAGAGGTATCGTAAGTAGGGTAGAGGGGTGAGAGTGATGTTCAGACTTTCCGTTCTAATATGGGTGTTCGTGTCTTTGGCTGTCAATGCCAGCTCGCGAACACGTTGGTCACATGCTCAATCTTTTTCCCAACTCCCTCTTACTTCCGACTCGCTCATTCGTCGGCAACTGGCAGAGCTGGGCGTTGAGTTTTCCGACAATAATCGAGTAACGCTACTCATGTCGGGACAGGAGAAGTTCGACGATATATTCAAGGCAATCCGACAGGCCCGGCACAGCATTCATTTGGAGTATTTCAATTTCCGCAACGACTCTATCGCCTCGCTCCTTTTCAACATCTTGCGCGAGAAGCGGCGGGAGGGAGTCGAAGTGAGAGCCTTGTTCGACGGCTTCGGAAACGATTCAAATAACCGGCCTCTGAAAAAGCAGCACCTGAAAGCATTGCTTCAGGACAGCATCGACATCAGGGAGTTTGACCCCATCCGCTTTCCGTGGGTCAACCATATCTGGCCTCGCGACCATCGCAAGATTGTTGTCGTCGACGGTTCCATAGCCTATACTGGTGGCATGAATGTGGCCGACTATTATATAAAAGGTACGGAGCAGGTGGGTGCCTGGCGCGACATGCACTGCCGTATTGAGGGGGGAGCCGTCAACTATTTGCAGTTCATCTTTGCCTATATCTGGCAGCGCACTACAGGCGAAGAACTGTGGAAACCAGCTTATTTTCGAGGCAACCGTCCGTTGCCGTTCTCTGGACTGAAGGCCGACACCACATCGTCGGCAGGCCATAAGCTGGTGGGCATCGTCAACCGCGAGCCCCGTGTCACCAACAAGCTCATGCGCCAGTTCTACATTCATGCCATCGACGATGCGCAGGACTCCATCCACATCATCAATCCTTACTTCACGCTTCTGCCTTCAGTAACCAAGGCACTGACTAAAGCCATGCAGCGAGGTGTGACCGTCGAGATTATGCTCTCGGCAAAAAGCGATATTCCGCTCACCCCCGACTGCGCCTTCTATCAGGCCCACAAGCTCATGAAGCGGGGAGCAAAGGTGTGGCTCTATCAGCCGGGCTTCCATCATTCCAAGATTATGATGGTCGACGGGCGCTTCTGTACCATAGGCAGCACAAACCTCGATTCCCGCAGCCTGCGCTATGACTATGAGGAAAATGCTGTTGTGATTGATGTTGCCACGACACGCGAACTCGACGAAATGTTTCTGAGAGACAAGCGGGAAAGCATCCTGCTTACGCCCGAAACCTGGAACCAGTTTCGTAGCCGATGGCAGAAGTTCCGCGGATGGTTTGCCCATCTGCTGCAACCCTTCTTATGAAGAATAGAAAGTGAAAAGGTGAATTATGAAAGGCGAGAAAATCATACTGGGCATAGATCCCGGTACCAATATAATGGGCTATGGCCTCCTGAAGGTTGTCGATGGCAAGGCACAGATGATGACCATGGGAGTCATTGACATGCGTAAGCTGGAGGACGGCTACCTGAAGCTGGGGCATATTCTGGAGCGCGTAAGGGGAATCATCGACTCGTTCCTGCCAGACGAAATGGCCATCGAGGCTCCTTTCGTCGACAAGAACATTCAGTCTACGCTGAAACTGGGGCGCGCCCAAGGCGTGGCTATTGCTGCCGCCATCAACCACAGTGTGCCTGTTCATGAGTATGCTCCCATGAAAATCAAGATGGCACTCACTGGCAATGGCTCTGCTTCCAAGGAACAGGTGGCAGGCATGTTGCAGCGCCTTCTCAAGATAAAGGACGAGGAACTGGGGAAATTCCGCGATGCAACCGATGCGTTGGCTGCTGCCTATTGCCATTATCTGCAAATGGGGCGCCCTGGTTCCGATGCCCCTCATTATAAAGGATGGAAGGATTTCGTCAACAAAAATCAGGACAAGGTATGGAAAAGCAGCCGAAAGTAACCGTTATCATTGGCCCCAACGGAAGTGGGAAGACACAGCTGATGGAACAAATGCGCCGCAGGCTGGCCAGCGACCGTGTGCGCTATCTGGCATTCAGCGATGCATACGGCCCTGCCACCGACAAGGCCTACTACTTGCAGCTACGCTGGAATCAGCACGACATCGACCAAGAGACGCCCACCGTAGGCAAGCTGCTCGATAACGCCTGCCAGAATACGGGCACTCCCCAACAGGAGGCCCTGCGAAGCCATCTTTACGAGCTGTTTGGCATGGCATCGCTGCTCGATAAATATATCATTCTCCTTTCTAGTGGCGAGCTGCGTAAGTTCCAGATTGTCAGGACATTGCTCAGCAATCCTGAGGTCCTAATCCTCGACAATCCGTTTATCGGACTCGATAGCAAGGCTCGCCGGCAGCTCAACGAACTGCTGCACCGGCTGGCCCTCGAACAGAATCTCAGGCTTTACCTCGTTCTTAGTCGAAGTGGCGACTTGCCTGACTATGCCGACGAGATTATTCGTACGGCAGAACCCGATGCCCCCTGTCAGGAAGTCATATCCATGCGCCATGTTACCATCAGCTACGGCGAGCGTGTCATTCTGCGTGACCTCAACTGGCAAGTGAACCGTGGCGAGCGGTGGGCACTCTTAGGTGAGAACGGCAGCGGGAAGTCTACATTGCTCTCGCTGGTTTGTGCCGACAATCCTCAAGGCTATGCCTGCGACATCAGTCTCTTTGGCCACAAACGAGGCTCTGGCGAGAGCATCTGGGAAATCAAAAAACACATAGGCTACGTTTCGCCCGAAATGCACCGCTCCTATTTACGCCCACTGCCAACCATACAGGTGGTGGCAAGCGGGCTGAAAGACACGGTGGGCCTTTACGTCCGCACAACCGATGCCGAGCAGGAGCAGTGCCGTTGGTGGATGCGGCTCTTTGCTATTGACCATCTGGCCGATCGCCTCTTTACGCAGTTGTCGAGTGGCGAGCAGCGGCTTGTGCTGGTTTGTCGCGCCTTCGTCAAAGACCCGCAATTGCTTATTCTCGACGAGCCTTTACACGGTCTTGACGACCACAACCGCGACCTGGTGCGCAGCATCATTGAAGCATTCTGCTTGCGGCCCGACAAGACTCTTGTCATGGTGACCCACTATGAAGAGGAACTCCCTGCATGTATCAATAAAAAACTCTATCTTTCACGGCAATGAAAAGACTATTCCTTACATTTGCGCTCCTTCTTGCCATGAGCGGCTCCATGAATGCCCAGCAAGTCTACTACGAACTGCGTCAGAAGGCAAAGGCCATCGTCAATGCTCCTTCTTCTAATGCAACACAGAAGAGAATCAACCAGTTCAAGCTTGACGCGCTCGACTATTTAGTCATAAAAATGCGTGAGGAGATGCCCGACTCCACAGTTACCTTCCTCGACAGTCAGGCTTTCGCCCTCAACAATTTCGTGCTCTACTACCTCCAGACGCTTGTAGAAAATGACAATCAGCCCGCTGCCTTCAAGGAGAAGCTGATTAAAATATTCATGGATGCCAGCATCTCCAACCCTCTTTTCTATGACAGCGACAAGGAGCTGGTGCTCAGCTATTTTGCCGATGGCAACAATCTGACACGCTTCTCGCTCGACACCGACTGGCGCCGTGCTATCCTTGCTGCCCATGCAGGACTGAAAAGACTAAAATAATCATTATATATGGAACAGAACAATCATTATGAGCAAATACTTGTTCGCATCACAGGCCAAGACCGTCCTGGCCTGACAGCCTCGGTCATGGCCATACTGGCAAAGTACAACGCACAGATTCTTGATATTGGCCAGGCCGACATCCACTCTACGCTATCGCTCGGCATCCTTATCCGTATGGACGAGATGCACAGCGGGCAGGTGATGAAGGAACTGCTGTTCAAGGCTACCGAACTTGGTGTCAACATCGGCTTCTCGCCCATCACCGACGATGAGTATGAGGACTGGGTGGGCCATCAGGGCAAGAACCGATACATCCTTATGGTCATGGGACGCCAGCTCGAAGCCCGACAGATAGAGGCTGCCACACGAGTCATTGCCGACCAGGGGCTCAACATCGACTCCATCATCCGCCTCACGGGCCGTAAGAGCATCAAGAATCCTGGCAAGCATGTGCGGGCATGCATCGAGTTCTCGCTTCGCGGTGAGCCAGCCAATCGTCAGGAGATGCAAAGCCAGTTCATGCGCCTCTCGCAGGAAATGGAGATTGACTTCTCTTTCCAGCGCGACGACATGTTCCGCCGCATGCGTCGTCTCATTTGTTTCGATATGGATTCCACGCTCATACAGACAGAGTGCATCGACGAACTGGCCGAGCGGGCCGGCGTCGGTGCCCAGGTGCGTGCCATCACCGAAAGTGCCATGCGGGGCGAGATAGACTTCAAGGAGAGCTTCACCCGTCGCGTGTCACTGCTGAAGGGACTCGATGTGAGCGTCATGCAGGACATTGCCGAGCACCTGCCCATTACCGAGGGTGTCGACCGTCTGATGACTATATTAAAGAGGTGTGGCTACAAGATTGCCATTCTCAGTGGCGGATTCACCTATTTTGGCGAATACCTTCAGCGCAAGTACGGCATAGACTATGTCTATGCCAACGAATTGGAGATCGACGAGAACGGCAAGCTGACAGGACGCTACGTGGGCGAGGTGGTCGACGGTCACCGGAAGGCCGAGCTGCTCAAGCTCATTGCACAGGTAGAGAAGGTCAACCTGGCTCAGACCATTGCCGTGGGCGACGGTGCCAACGACCTGCCCATGATCAGTGAGGCAGGACTGGGCATCGCCTTCCATGCCAAGCCCCGTGTCGTGGCCAATGCCAAGCAGAGCATCAACACCATCGGCCTCGACGGTGTGCTCTACTTCCTCGGCTTCAAAGACTCCTATCTGGGCGACCAAGGGAAACTGTAACGCATTCTAAAATGAAATAACAGAAAAAGACAATGGCAACAAAACATGTACAGTACCAGACACAGGGCACCTGCTCACAACTGATCGACGTGACCTGCGACGAGAACGACGTCATTAAGCAAGTGTTCTTTCTTGGCGGGTGCAACGGCAATCTGCAAGGCATCAGCCAGTTAGTTCGCGGACAGAAGATCGACGATGTCATCAAGCGGCTCGACGGAATCCGTTGCGGCGTAAAGAGAACCTCATGCCCCGACCAGCTGTGCCGCGCACTGGAACAGCTGAAGCAGGCTCCGCTGGAGAACGCATGACAAGGGAACAGGAAATCTACAAGGTGACACTGGTGGGCAGCGTAGGAAACGTGGTGCTGCTCACCTTTAAGTTCATAGCAGGAATGCTGGGCCACAGCTCGGCCATGATTGCCGATGCCGTGCATTCGCTTTCCGACTTTGTCACCGACCTCGTTGTGCTCGTATTTGTCAGGATCAGTGCCATGCCGCAGGACGAATCGCACGACTATGGGCATGGAAAGTTCGAGACCATCGCCTCGTTTATCATTGCTCTTGCCCTGATAGCAGCGGCCACGGGCATCATCTTCTCTGGCGGAGAGAAGTTAGTGGCCTGGATGAGAGGGGCCGAGCTTGAGGCTCCTGGGTGGCTGGCGCTGTGGGCCGCCCTGCTTTCTATCTTGGTGAAGGAGGCACTCTACCAGTACACCGCCGTCAAGGGACGGCAACTCGACTCGCAGGCCATGCTGGCCAACGCCTGGCATCATCGCAGCGATGCACTCTCGTCGATAGGGGCTGCCATTGGCATCGGCGGAGCCATCCTGTTGGGCCATCGGTGGACGGTGCTCGACCCCCTGGCTTCTGTCGTGGTGGGATTCATGCTGGTCAAGGTTGCTGTGGAATTGCTGAAGCCCAGCATCGGCGAACTGACGGAATGCTCTCTGCCAGCGGAAATGGAGCGTGAGATTGAAGACATCATCAAGTCGTTTCCTGCCGTCTGTGAGCCACACAACCTGAGAACACGGAAGATAGGCAATCGCATTGCCATTGAGGTGCATGTCAGGATGGACGGCAGCGTGTCATTGAGCGAAGCCCACAGTCAGGCTTCGGCCATTGAGCGGAAACTAAAGGAGCGCTTCGGGCACAAAACGCACACAACTATTCACATGGAGCCTACGAAACCGAACCATCGTGCGCAGGACTCTCCAATTCACTGATTATCAGTGTGTTATAATTCGTACTAAATTACACGATAATTCGTACTAAATTACACGATAATTCATGCTGAATTACACGATAATTCATGCTGAATTACGCGACAATTTAGGCTTAATTGCAACGGAATTCAGCATGAATTTCAGTTATTAGTTGTCTTATCGATAGTCTTCGGCGGTAATCGTTGTTTCGTAGTAGACCGTTTCCGGTGATTTTCCAGAGTGGTAGCTGTACTTGAACGAATAGCCCTTGTCCTTATAGTCGCGCAGAACCGTCGCGTTCTTAATACCGTCCACTAAGCTTTTCCGCTGTCGTTCGGGCTCGATGGCAGCGATGGTGTCGGCCATGCCGATAAGCTTGTAGTGGTAGCCAAACGTGCAGGTTGCCTTTTCGAAGGTGAGGCTGTCCATGTAGAGGGTCTCGTCGATTTTGGCAGGACAGTTCTTCTTCGTGTACTCTCTGGCCTCGCGGGCGGCTTTTTCCTCGAGCGACTCCTGACAGGCAGTCAGCATGGCAGCGGCGATTATGAATAGCTGTATGTGCTTCATTGTAGTTTCGTTGTGAACTATAAACTATGAACTATGAATTATGAATTATGAACTATTTCAGCCAGCGGTCGAGCCAGTCGAAATAGGTGCGCTGCCATAGGATGCCGTTCTGGGGCTTGAGCACCCAGTGGTTCTCGTCGGGGAAGATGAGCAGCTGGGCCTCGATGCCGCGCATGCGAGCTGCATTGAAGGCACTCATGCCCTGGGTGGCGTTGATGCGATAGTCTTTCTCGCCGTGTATGCAGAGGATGGGCGTGTCCCACTTGTCGACAAAGCGGTGGGGCGAGTTGGCGTAGGTTTTGCGGGCCCGCTCCGTCTGGTCTTTGTTCCAGTAGGCATCGTCATACTCCCAGTTGGAGAACCAGTTCTCTTCTGTTTCTGTGTACATGGCTTCGAGGTTGAAGGCACCGTCGTGGGCGATGAAGCACTTGAAGCGCCCCTCGTGATGGCCAGCCAGATAGTAGACGGAGAAGCCGCCGAACGAGGCACCGACGGCACCAAGACGGTCGCGGTCTACATAGGGCAGGGTAGCGGCATCGTCGATGGCCGAGAGATAGTCCTTCATGCACTGTCCTGTCCAGTCGCCGCTTATTTCCTCAAGCCACTCCTGTCCGAAGCCGGGCAGGCCGCGACGGTTGGGGGCCACTATCACATAGCCCTGCGAGGCCATGATGAAGAAGTTCCAGCGGTAGCTCCAGAACTGTGAGACGGGGCTTTGCGGACCTCCTTCACAGAAGAGCAGGGTGGGGTACTTCTTTGTCTCGTCGAAGTTGGGGGGAAGTACTATCCACACGAGCATCTGCTTGCCGTCGGTGGTCTTCACCCAGCGCTGACTGACTGACGGTTTGGCCAGCTGGTCGAGAATGTCCTTGTTCTCGTTGGTTATCTGCGTCACCTTGGTATCGGCAATGCTGTCGCCAGGAGTCACCACATAGAGGTCGGCAGGAGCTACGAAGCTGTGGCGCTCGGCCAGCAGCTGCTTGTCGTCGAGCATCTGCAGCGAACCGAAGTCGGCCCAGTCGTTTGTCAACTGAACCACCTCGCCGTTCAGGTTTGTGCGATAGAGGTTTTCAGTGGCATGCCATACACCTATATAATATATGGTACGCGAGTCGGGTGCCCAGCAGAAGTCGTCGACACCCGAATCGAACGACTCGGTGACGTAGGTCTTGGTATTCTCCTGAAGGTCATAGACGCAGAGGCGGTTGCGGTCGCTCTCATAGCCGTCGCGCTCCATCGAGAGCCAGGCCACGTAGCGGCCGTCGGGCGAGAACTTAGGATTGGTGTCGTAGCCTACGTTAAGGTCTTTCAGCTCCTGGGCGTTGATGGGCTGGTTCTTCAGGGTTTTGGTCGGGTCGGACTCGGGCAGGTCAACGCCTTCCTTGCAGAGGTTACGGTTCTTTTCAATAGTGCCATCTTCGGCCTCTAAGTCATAGAGGAAGATGTCAGAGTCGGTCGAGATAGAGTATTCCAGTCCCGTCTTCACGCGGCAGGTATAGGCAATCTTCTTCGAGTCGGTACTCCAAGCCAGCTGCTCAATGCCCCCAAAGGGCTCCATGGGACACTCGAAAGGCATACCTTCAAGAATGTCGGTTAGGTCTGCGGCGATGGCATCACCGCTTACAGAACCAATGAAGGGGTGCTGTATCGACTCCACGTAGTGGTCCCAATGGCGATACATCAGGTCGGTGACCAGACGGCCAGTAGCCTTGGGCAGGTCGGCGGGGTTCTCCTTGATAATCTCATGGAAGGGGATGCTTTTCAGCAAAATCACCTTCTTGCGGTCGGGTGAGAACATGAAGCCTTCCACCTGTCCTTCGGTTTGTGACAATTGCTTGCGGCTAGAGCCGTCGAGCTTCATCTTCCACACTTCGCCGCCTTTCATGAAGGCTATGGTTTCCTCGTCGAGCCATTGTGCGTCGGTCTCGTTGTCGGCATCGGTGGTCAGCTGCTTCTGCCCGCTGCCGTCGGCGTTCATCATCCACAGCACCTGGTGGCTCTTGTTCTCTGCAACGCTGTAGTAGCCTTCTTGAAAGACGACATGCTGTCCGTCGGGCGAGGCACTGTAGCCTCCGATACGTGCCATTGCCCAGAGGGCTTCAGGTGTCATGCGGTCATTCTCCAACTGAATGGTTTGCTTCTCAATGTTCACTTCGTTGCTGTTGTCTTTTGTACCGCAGGCCATCATAAGCAGGGTAGCGGTAGCTATTGTCATTGTCTTGTTCATACGAAAAATATCTGTTAACAAAATTCTCTCACCTCTCACCTCTCACCTCTCACCTCTATTATTTCTTCTTCACGGGGTCACAAGTGAGTCCGCAGCCTAATTTCTTGAATATCTTTCGGTCTACCTCGCTCAGCATCACCGTACTGTGTACCTGGCAGTCGCGCAGTTGCGGCAGTTGGCTGAGTGCCTTGCGGCAGTTCTCGTCGTGCTGGGAGTGGACCGACAGCGCCACGAGCACCTCGTCGGTGTGCAGTCGCGGGTTCTTGGCTCCGAGATATTCGGTTTTCGTCTTTTGTACGGGTTCTATGAGGCTTTGGGGAATGAGCTTCTCTTCGTGCTGTATGCCGGCCAAATGCTTCATGACGTTAAGTAGCAGGGCGGCGCTGCATCCGAGAAGTGGCGACGACTTGGCCGTGATGATGGTGCCGTCGGCCAGTTCCATGGCCGAGGCCGTGTGGCCGCTCAGTTCGCGCTTGGCGGCGGCTGCCACCGTCACGCGGCGATAGGCAGTGGTGATGTGGGCTTGGTTGAAGAGCAGTTGTATCTTGTGTATCTCCTCTTCGTTGTCGGCACCTTCGGCCAGCTTGTTGGTGGCATCGTAGTAGCGGCGTATAATCTCGTCGCGGCTTGCCTGGCAGCACACCTCGTCGTCCGAGATACAGAAGCCCACCATGTTGACCCCCATATCGGTAGGGCTCTTGTAGGGGCTACCGCCGTAGATACCCTCGAACAGTGCGTTCAGCACAGGGAATATCTCTATGTCGCGGTTATAGTTCACGGCAATCTTTTCGTAGGCCTCCAAATGGAAGGGGTCAATCATGTTCACGTCGTTCAGGTCGGCGGTGGCAGCCTCGTAGGCAATATTGACGGGATGCTTCAGCGGCAGGTTCCACACGGGGAACGTCTCAAACTTGGCGTAGCCGGCACGAATGCCCCGCTTGTTCTCGTTGTAGAGCTGGCTCAGGCATACGGCCATCTTGCCGCTGCCAGGGCCGGGGGCAGTGACTATGACCAGCTCGCGGCTCGTCTCTACGTAGTCGTTCTTGCCGAAGCCCTCATCGCTTGCAATCAGCTCGACGTTGTGAGGATAGCCGTCGATGAGATAGTGTACGTAGGACTTGATGCCCAGGCGCTCCAGACGGTGGCGGAACTGGTCGGCAGTGCGCTGGCCGTTGTAGTGGGTGATGACCACCGAGCCCACCATGAAGTCGCGGCTCATGAACTCGTCGCGCAGCCTGAGCACATCCTCGTCGTAGGTGATGCCAAGGTCTGAGCGCACCTTGTTCTTCTCGATGTCCTCGGCGCTCACTACGATGACTATCTCGAGCTGGTCGCGCAGCTGGGCAAACATGCGTAGCTTGGAGTCGGGCTTGAAGCCCGGCAGCACTCGCGAGGCATGATGGTCATCGAACAGTTTTCCGCCTAATTCCAGATACAGCTTGCCGTCGAACTGGGCAATGCGTTCCCTGATATGTTCCGACTGTATGCTAAGATACTTGTCGTTGTCAAATCCTATCTTCTTCATTTCTCTTCCTAAGTGAAAAATCAGCAAGCCTTGAAGCTCATGTCAAGTCCTTTCACCGAGTGTGTCAGCGCGCCTACCGAGATAAAGTCTACTCCCTGCAGGGCATAGTCGCGTATGGTGTCGAACGTGATGCCACCGCTCGACTCCGTTTCATAGCGATGGTCAATAAGGTCTACGGCGCGTTTCGTGTCGGCCACGGTGAAGTTATCGAGCATGATGCGGTCCACTCCGCCGTGCTCCAATACCTGGTTCAGCTCGTCGAAAGAGCGCACTTCTATCTCTATCTTCAGATCAAGCCCCTTCTCCTTCAGATAGGCATGGCAACGGTCAATGGCGTTGACAATGCCACCGGCAAAGTCTACGTGGTTGTCCTTCAGCAGAATCATATCGAACAGGCCGATGCGATGGTTACACCCGCCGCCAATCTTCACGGCCTGCTTCTCCAGCATGCGCATGCCCGGTGTGGTCTTCCGGGTATCGAGAACACGGGTGCCCGTTCCCTCTAATCGCTTCACGTACCTGTCGGTCATGGTGGCAATGCCGCTCATGCGCTGCATGATGTTGAGCATGAGCCGCTCAGTCTGTAGCAACGAACGCACACGCCCGGTAACAATCATGGCGATATCGCCCTTCTTCACGCGAGAGCCATCGCCCATCAGCACCTCGACCTGCATGTCGGCATCGAAGCGGCGGAACACCTCCTTCGCTATTTCTACTCCGGCCAAGATTCCGTCTTCCTTGATGAGCAGATGCGACTTGCCCATCGCATCGGCAGGAATGCAGCATAATGTGGTGTGGTCTCCATCGCCGATGTCCTCGGCAAACGACAGGTCAATCAGCCTGTCAACAAGTTCTTCTACACTTAACATATATATTATAAGAAGTTAACGTCTAATGTTGCAAAGGTACAAAGATTCTTCCAATTAGACAAACAATTTCTGGTATTTCTTTCCGAAAGATGCCTACTTCGCATTAAACTTCGTTCTTACCGACTCCGGTTTTTGTCGGTTTGGCACCGTCTTTTGTCGAGTATTTTTGTAAATTCAGCAAGAAAAGACATTTTTTATAAAAATTCAACATCAAATTTATTCCATATTCAAAAATTATTCGTACCTTTGCACCCGACGTTCATACCGAACATGTCCTTCGGGGTTTGTGAAGGTGTGGGCTAACATAAATGGTACAGCGTCTTACAACGCTTTGTTTTTGGATTCTTTGAACCTGAGAAACTCAAACCATCTGACAAAGACATTGCAGAGTAGATGCTTAGGACGTGGTATAACAACGTCTCGTTAGTGTGCGTGAGGCTCTTGTAGCCTCGGCACACTTTTACGGGTGCCTTTAATATACCTGCGGCGTGAGCGTCATAATTCTGTCAGTTTTCAGAAATGGTTTTCTCAGGACCAAAAGAATCGGACGGGCAGAGTGAAGGTTCACGCTTTCTTTGTATCTTTTGGCCTTCTTACGCAAGGCCGGAATTTCCGGAGAGCTTCGCTGATTCCAGTACGAAATGCATTCAGAAACGCTGCTGAACAGGCGCAAAGTATGACTGTCAATCAAGCAGAAACGGCAATTCTGTCCACTCGTGTCACCGGTGCGAGCACTCCGAGCTTTGTGCCGCTGCCAAGCGAACGGTTCTACATTCCCCTGAGGGCCGCTGACAAGATCAACCCCCGGTTCCTCGTTGAGACGGACGACAGCCTCCTACGATGGTATCCCATGCGCATCAGGTACAGCCGTGAGAAGCGAGCCTGCGACATCCGCGACGAGCTCACCTCGCTGGGCTATAGCACCTATCTCCACATTCAGCCCCAGGAATACCTACACGGCAGGAAGCTCCCGCAGACCTCTCCGTCGCTCTTTAACATCATCTTCGTACAGGCCATGAAAGTCCAGCTGAAGCTGCTCAAGCAGTTCAGCCGCCCCTGCTCCTCCATGCAGTTCTGGCACGTGAAGCCGCTCGACCCCCAGGAGCAGACCCGCATTCTCTGGATTCCCGACCGCCAGATGCAGGCTTTCATCGATTCTGCCACCCGTCCAGACCCCTACAACCAGCGCATTCCCCTGACCTATAGCGACTTCATCGACAAGCAAGACCGCCGTGTACGCATTCTCTGCGGACCCTTTGCCGGTGTCGAGGGCGAGGTGAAGCGCATCGGCCACCGTCGCATCGTCGTATCACTTCTACGTGACACGCAGACGGCCATCGGCATCTGCAACGTCGCCCCCGAACATCTCCAGCTACTGTAATGACAGCCTCTCTGCCCGAAATCATAGCGCATCAGATTCCCGATAAGAACTTCTGCTTTGCTTGCTATGGGAACAACTTCTGCTTCGAAGCAGCACGAATCTGCCGATTCCCAAATGCTGGGACAAAAGTCCCAAGCGTTGGGAAAAATGGTTTCAGACAGTGGGAGGAATCGTTTCAAGCACAGGGAACAACACCGTTAGTATAAGACGGCCATGGCATCCCACATCCCTCACGCCATCTCTCTTAAACTCTAACACAAAATTATAATAACGCAGCAACTGATAAGCGAGTGCCACCTTTGCCTATCGTGCCAAGCAAATGGGCAAGCGATGCTTAGTGATATTCCTCAAGCTTACGATTAAACAAATAATTTCCTGTGATTTTCTTGCAAAATTCAGAATAATACATTAATTTTGCACCGAAAAGAATAAAAAAGGTATGACCGATAAAGTGCAGATAGAGGGCTTCCATGGCACTAACAAGGTGGCAGCGAATGCAATACTTGCCAAAGGGTACAAACCCTCCGAAGGTGACGAGCAATGGATAGGCGATGGGGTTTATCTCTTTGTTGACGGAATCGGTGATGGACAGAAGAATGCAAAGGACTGGGCAATATACAAAGCTTGGGATAATAAGACAAAGCATAACATCTATCCCTTTTATGCGGTGATTAGTCAATAGAAGTGGGCGAAGATGAAATGCTGGATATGACAACACGTGAGGGCGTTGAGGTATTCGAATACATTGTGGGAAAGTGTTCTGACAAATTGGCTGAGATTGGAAAACAGAAAACGTTTATCGATGGCTTTGTCATTAACTTTGGACGCAATGAACTAAAAATGCGAATAGATGTGGTGAAGGCTAATATGTACATCAAGCTGAAGCAATCAGACAGGACGCAAAAAAAATCGCCGTTGTACTCAAAATTGCACAGTATGTGCTGTGGCTAATCTCACGTCTATCAAGAGTAGTGTAATCGTAGAAAAAGGGAGGGTAGAATAATGAAACTAACTAACGAACTAAAAACAAAAATTGATAGCTACTTCGACAATATTTCTGCCGAAGAGTTTTACGATGTGCTTACACAAAAGTACCATCTGCCTGATGCCGATGATATTTTCGATTATGGTGAGTATGTTTCTTCTCTTTCTTGGGACTCTGACGCGATCATACAGGATTATCTGGATGTAGTTCTTGATGATTGTGGGGGTGTTATATCTGAAGAGGCCAGTGAGCTTTATCGTTGGGCAGCATAATGGAATAGTTTATGAATATTCAGTTGAAGTCTTGGGAGGTAAAAAAACTCAATATAGAAACGACGAAAGACAACCAAGATGCGAAACAGACTTTTCGCTTTTCTTGTGGTAACGGTCTTTCTGAATCAAACAGAAATGAGTTTTTCATTGGATTCAAGGTTATGTTGACAGATCCGAAGTTCAATCTAACTATGGAAATGCATTTCTCATTTGAAACGGATGAGCCTTTGACTGAGGAATTCAAAAACAGGTCTTTTCTTAAGATCAATGCACCAGCAATAGCATTTCCCTATTTACGGTCATACATTAGTACACTAACGATGCAGTCTGGTTTTGGTGCCGTCGTCCTACCTTCTGTAAATTTTGTGAAGATTGCAGGCGGTCAAGATTAATATGCTCTTGCCCACAGAGTAGAATTCCTTTTCCTTCTTTTATAATGTCATCTTGCTTATGAGGTGACCCTCTATTGGTTCGTCAATATGTGATAAAGCCAGGCTTCTAAATTCTTCTCAAATATAAAACTGCAACAGCAACTGATAAGCGAGTGCCACCTTTAGTGGTTCCGAGCAACTAATCCATTAGAGTGTGGCGCTCCTTGTCAGTAATAAACATAGCAATGACAAAATACGATTACTTAATTGTTGGCTCTGGCCTGTTCGGAGCCACCTTTGCCTATCGTGCCAAGCAGATGGGCAATTTGATGCGCTTCACCTAAAAGGACAACCTTTTAGGGCTATACGTCAGAATTGGCTGCTAACAGTTATATCACTTAGTACTTCATTACACATGGAGTTAAGAAATACTTTTCAGAAAGATTGGAGGTTTACACATCGTGTAACGTGTTTCTGCGAATCTTATGAATAACACACAGAAAGCTGTTAAAGGAGTATCGTATCAAACTATTACGACTCTTTTATCGGGGATAATAGACATAGTAACTTTCTCTGCTATGTCAAGGCTTCTTACAAAGGAGGATTTCGGCTATTATGCAGTAATCTCTGCTGTCGTGATTGTTTTTTCGAGCTTTTCAGAGACGGGTATTGGTGCTGCGATTATTCAACGCAAAGAAATAGATAAAAAATTTATAAATAATGCATTTACATTAAGTTTGCTGATCGGTGTAGCGATATCTGTGTTGTTGTTGGGGTTGTCAAGCATCTTGGCAAGGACTATAGCAGACGAAAGTATGAAATGGCCACTTATGTTAATGTCAATAACCCTGCTGTTGAATTGTATGACCTCTGTAAACATTAGCATTATGTACCGTAGGCTTCAATTTCTGAGAGTTGGTGTCATTAATCTCATTTCCTTGCTACTCACGTCTGTTATTGCTGTCACTATGGCTTATCTGGGAATGGGGTATTATGCAATTCTTGCAAAAGCTATTTTGGTAGCAGTATTTACCTGTGCATTATCTTCGCTATATTGTAAGACACGATATGGTTTAACTCTTGATAGGGAATCTATAAATTCGATTTTTAGGTTTAGCGGATGGCTCATGGCTAGTGTTGTTTTTAGGAATATAGCTCAGCAAGTTGACAGATTACTAATGCCCAAATTGTTGGGTGTAGCGCAGTTAGGAGCATACAACCGCCCCAAAGATTTTGTGAATACAATTTCAAGCAAACTAAACAACATTTTTGACACGGCACTTTTCCCAGTTTTGTCAAGCTTGCAAGACAACAAAAACAGCCTGAAAAACGCCTTTGAGAAATCCTTCTATTTGCTCAATCTGTTTTCATCTTTGTTGTCCCTAGGTTTTATTGTCAACAGCGAGTTAATTATAAGATTATTCTTTGGTGTTGACTGGTTGCATTTGCAGTCTGTACTTTGTTTGTTTGCTCTTTCAATATTGTTCAATGTTGATGGTAGGTTAGCAGATTGCTATCTGCGTAGCCTTGCTATGACTAAGCAGCAATTCTATTTTCGTGTTGTAGAAACCGTTATGAAAGTTTTGTGTGTTGTTATTGGTTCTTACTGGGGTATGGTGGGGGTGGCAATTGCTGTAGTACTTGCTGATATAGCCATGAAGATTGTTAAGACAGGATATGTTGCTTGGAAAATTGATTATTGTATGGCTAGCCTCATCCGCACATTCCTACATTCATGGAAGTTCTTGTTAGTGATGGTTCCATGTGGTATCTTAATTTTGCAATTATTTCCTCATAACCTATTGGGTAATATCCTCGCTCTTTTACTATTCCTGATTGCAGTTGCTGTTCTTTTCCTTCGTTTTCCTATCATGGTGGGGAGGCAATATAAAGAAGAAGTCTTTCAGAAAGTTTTAAAAACAATACATAAGAGATAAAAAACATGAAATTCAAAAAGCGAATAAAGGCTTTAGCGAAGAATGTTTACATGCGCTTTTGCTATTACACGGCATCCTCCCACACCAAGACTGTATTCTTTAATTCATTTAACGGGCAGTATTCAGACAACCCTCGGGCCATATCAGAATATTTGCATGAGATTGCTCCTGAAATTGGTCAAGTATGGGTACTGCCATACCATGTTTCAGCACCAAACTATATACGGAAAGTAAAGCCACGTTCTGCCCAAGCCTTTAAGGCTATGGCAAGAGCTTCTGTATGGGTTATGAACTGTGGATATGGAGTGAATGATGGCATATACAAAGGAAAGAGTATTTTCTACATCCAAACATGGCATGGCGACAGGGGATTTAAGCGAATTGGATACTCTGCAGCAGAAGCGATGGGACGTAAGTATAAGGATTATGATGACCTGCCCGATATGCATGCTTGTGACTTGTGCGTGTCAGCCTCAGAGTTTGGTGAAATGGTTTATAATAAGAGTATGAGATATTCGGGTGAAATACTAAAAGAAGGTTCGCCACGAAACGACAAATTATTGCACGTTGTGAATTATGCTAATGAAGCCGACAGAATTAGAAAATCATTAGGAATCGACAAAGGTGATAAGATTCTATTATATGCTCCAACATTCAGAGATTACAACAGAACAAACCAAGCATGTTCCATAGATTTGTCGCAGACACTTGGTGCGTTAAGACAAAATGGTGAACAGTGGATTTGCTTAATACGCTCGCATTCGGAGGCAAAAAGCTTGAGAGTGAATCAGACCGATGCAGAATATATAGATGTTTCAGCTTATTCGGACATGGCTGACTTACTGTTGATTGCAGACCTCTTGATTACAGACTATTCAAGTTGCGCACCAGATTTCGTACTAACGGAGCGTCCGGTCGTGCTGACCCTTTTCGACGAAGAAGAGTATAAGAATCAGATGCGAGCCCTCTGGTTTGAACCTGAAGAGGCAGGCTTTCTTGTCGCTAGACAACAAGAAGAACTGAATAACATTTTGAGAAAGCTGTATACGTATGATCATAGAAAGATTGCCGATGCAGTTAACAAGTATTACAAAGTCTACGAAACAGGGACGGCTACAAGGAGCCTTTGCCAAATCATAATAGAAAAAACAAACAAATAGAAATATGTATAGCATTATCTTATTATCAGGAGGGATGGGTAGCAGAATGCAGAATCCAATTCCCAAACAGTATATGCTGTTAGCAGGGAAACCTGTTATCATGCATTCTTTAGAGCGAATCGACAAAATCGAAGAGATTTCTGAGGTTATCATTGTCTGTGCAGATGAATATGTGTCTTCAATCAGATTAATGCTTGAACAATACGGGATTTCTAAACACACGTACTTTGCTGCCGCTGGCGAATCTAGACAAGCATCTGTTATGTCTGGATTGCAGTTAGTGAAGAATGACTCTGTTATTATTCACGAGGCTGCACGCCCTTTTGTAAGGACAGAAGACTTTGTTACAATCATTAACGAACCATGCGAAAATGTGTCTTTTGGACTTCAGATACCATTCACCGTAATAAAGGGGATGGATTATTTGACTGAATCTTTAAATAGAGATGAGCTGCGAAATGTGCAATTGCCCCAAAAATATAACACAAAACTATTGTTACAGTCGCATGAGAAGGCTATAAAGGATGGAACAACATTTACCGAGGATGCAACGCTCGTATTTCATTATATGCCCTCAACTAAAATTAAGATCATTTCTGGAATGGAATACAATCTCAAGTTGACGACAAGAATGGATTTACTTTTGGGAGAACAAATATACGAAGAATATTTTAGAAGAAAGAAATAGGTATGAAGACGTGTGTAATCACTGGTGTTGGTGCTGGTATAGGGAAGGCTACAGCCATCAAGTTGAGCGAGTCAAAACTTTTTGATAATTATGCTCTCATAGGCCGAAATCTGAAAGAGATTGAAGCTACTCGTAAAGACATGGCAAAGAGTGTTGATCAAGAACACATAAAGGTGTATAGTATAGACCTTGTATCCCCAGAACAGATTCCTGGTATTATCAAACGGATATTTCAGGACTTTGGAAGTAGGGTGTTCAATTTGATGTACCCAACTTATGGATGATTTGCAGTCACATTTTGAGTTAAACAAATATAAAAGAACTTTGCG
>CAJONO010000152.1 GCA_905235905.1 uncultured Prevotella sp. | reverse complement strand
TGCAATGCGGGAGAGTAGGAGGCTGCCTTCTTTTCCCTGGAGCTCCGTTCCTGACTGAGGGACGGGGCTCCTTTTTCTTTTTCCCCTCCCGTTCGCTCCCTGCATGCAGCGTATAATACTTTTTATCGGCTCAGTCATGCAGCCTGTTGGCTATGGGATAGTAGCTTGAAGCGTGTTGGCTATGAGATGATAGCAGTATGCAGTGTGCTGGCTGATGGTATTATGAATGTTGGCAATTGGAAGTTATAGAATTAAGAGCAAGATGAAAGATTCTGAAAAGTTTTGGCAATTTGTCAGATTCGCCTTGAATGGGTGTTTCTCGTCGGCACTCCACTATGGTATTTATTACGTTTTGCTGCCGGTTGTTACTTCTAATGTGGCTTATATAACAGGCTATCTGGTTAGTTTTGTCTGCAATTTCTTTTTGACTTGCTATTTCACTTTTCGTACAGCTCCCACATGGAAGCGTTTTGCAGGCTTTTGTGGTAGCCATGCCGTAAATTTTGCTCTGCATGTAGTGTTGTTCAATTTGTTCCTTGTACTGGGTGTTCACGAACTGGTCATTCCTTTGTTTGTGATTGCTATAGCGATGATGGTGCAGTTTGTTATTCTTAGATTCGTTTTTGCCCGAAACAACAGAATTTCACAACATGAACAAGATGTGGCCTCACATCATGAAAAGTGATAGGGTGGGGTATAAAGACATAAAAGTGAAGTCCTTTTATGTTTTGAAGATTGACAGAATGTGGGGCAGAAAAATAATCACACCTACAATGGCAGTTGCGATGGCAGTGACCAGCACCGCACCTGCAGCAATATCTTTGGCCTGGCCAGCCAGTTTGTTCCATTCTGGACTTATTAGGTCGGTCAAACGCTCTATGGAGCTATTGGTCAACTCTGCGGCAATCACCATGCCACAACAGAGTATCAACAGTGCCCACTCCAATCGGTTCACGGAGAAGACAACTCCCGCCACAATAACGACGCACATGGCCAGCACATGGGTGGTAAAGTTCTGCTCACCCATACAAGTTCTAATGCCGTTCCATGCGTATTGGAAACTCTTCAGTTGCTTTCTGACGTTGTATTTCATTTCCATTCATGATATATCTATAAGTGACCATCGTATTCTCATAGGGTTGTAGAAAAGATTATTTCTGTTTGCGCCCGAAGTCGGCAGGCACCTCGCCCCAGTTTTGTGTTTCCCATTTTATAATAGGATTGCGATAGTGGTGTGTCTGTAGCCATCGCTCTGCCCGTTCTATGATTTCGTAGAGTTTCTCCGTGTCGGTTGTGCGTTCTAATTTCGTCTTGCATTTGCGTTTCGATACCCAGAGAATGGCATTATAGGAGTCGCTGTATATGGTTTTGTTGTGCAAACCTTTTTGCCAACACAATGCCAATGCGTGGACAATAGCCAGGAACTCTCCGATATTGTTAGTTCCTTTCATTGGGCCGAAGTGAAACACGCGTTGTCCTGTTGCCAAGTCGATGCCTTGATATTCCATTGGTCCGGGGTTTCCCGAGCAGGCAGCATCCACTGCCCACGCGTCTGCCCTCACCCCAGGGGGTAAGGGCAGTACTGTGTCGTGACGATAGTCTGGCGGATTCTGTAACTGTGATATTTGCATTATGGTGCCATGATGATGGTTACATGCGTTCGGGAACCTCAATGCCTAAGAGTCCCATGCCATTTTTGATAATCTTGGCCACGTTCTTGGCCAGTACGAGACGCATGGCTTTGATGTGCTCGTCAGGTTCATTCAGAATGCTATAGTCGTGGTAGAACTGGTTGAATACTTTTGTCAGTTCATAGCAGTAGTTGGCAATGCCACTGGGTGAGTAGTCCTTGCCTGCCTGTTCGACGGCAGCGCCAAACTCGTTCATCTTCTGAATAAGCTCGATTTCCTTTTCTGAGAGTGAAGAATGAAGAGTGGTGAGTGAAAAATTTGCTGTTGCATTTTCTGCCTTGCGCAGAATACTGCGTATGCGGGCATGTGTGTACTGGATGAATGGCCCCGTGTTGCCGTTGAAATCGATGCTCTCCTCCGGATTAAATAGCATGTTCTTGCGCGCATCGACCTTCAGAATGAAATATTTCAGGGCACCCATACCCACGATGCGGGCTATTTCGCGGCGTTCCTCCTCGCTCATGTCATCGAACTTGCCTAATTCCATTGAGGTCTGATAGGCATCGTCGACCATCAGCTGCATCAGGTCGTCGGCATCGACAACCGTTCCCTCGCGGCTCTTCATCTTACCGTTGGGCAGCTCCACCATGCCGTAAGAGAAGTGAGTCAACTCCTTACCCCACTTGAAACCCAGACGGTCGAGTAGTATCGAGAGCACTTGGAAGTGGTAGTTCTGCTCGTTGCCCACTACGTAGATCATCTTATCGATGGGATAGTCCTCGTAGCGCATCTCGGCAGTGCCGATGTCCTGCGTCATATAGACGCTGGTACCGTCGGAACGCAGTAGCAACTTCTGGTCGAGGCCGTCATTGGCAAGGTCGGCCCATACCGAACCGTCCTCATGACGCTCGAAGAGTCCTTTGGCAAGTCCTTCTTCCACCTTGGCCTTGCCCTTCAGATAGGTTTGGCTCTCATAGTATATTTTGTCGAACGAGACGCCTAACTTCTTGTATGTCTCGTCGAAGCCGGCATATACCCACGCGTTCATCTTCTCCCAAAGGGCGCGCACATCGGGGTCGTTCTGCTCCCACTTCACCAGCATCTCGTGGGCCTCCTTGATGAGCGGAGCCTCCTGCTTGGCCTTTTCTTCGTCCATGCCCTGTGCCACAAGTTCCTTCACTTGTTCACGGTAGTGCTTGTCGAAGCTCACATAGTAGTCGCCAATGAGATGGTCGCCTTTCTTGCCCGACGACTCTGGCGTCTCGCCGTTGCCATATTTCAGCCAAGCCAGCATCGACTTGCAGATGTGGATGCCACGGTCGTTCACGATGTTGGTCTTCACTACACGGTTGCCGTTGGCCTCCATAATCTTGGCCAGCGACCAGCCTAAGAGGTTGTTACGCACGTGTCCCAGATGAAGGGGCTTGTTGGTGTTGGGCGATGAGTATTCTATCATGACGAGGGGCGACTGATCGTCGGCTTGCTTCATGCCGAAACTGTCGTCTTTGTCGATGGCTTCGAGCAACTGCAGCCAGGCCCCCTGACCTACACTGAGGTTTAAGAAGCCTTTTACCACATTATATTTGTCAATGGCCGAGCAGTGCTCTTGCAGGTACTTGCCAATCTCCTCGGCTGTCTGTTCAGGCGATTTGCGGGCTGCCTTGACAAATGGGAAGACCACCAGCGTCAGATTTCCCTCAAACTCACTGCGTGTTTTCTGTAGTTGCAGCATTTTTTCCGTTGCATCCATGCCATAGAGTGCTTTCACAGCCTCTGCGGCAGCATTGCTAATCAATGTCTCAATTTTCATAACAAACAATTTTAATTTTAGGTGCAAAGGTACGCAATTTTTGGGTCAAAACAAAAAATAGAACAAAATAATTTGCATATTACGAGCCTTTTGCGTAATTTTGCACGATGAATCAATCTTTTATTTTTTTATCGCTTATGAAGAAATTTACCTTTATGCTTGTTGCGGCATTCATGGCCGCACTTACTTATGCAGACGCAGCCCGTCCTGTCAGGACGATGGCCAGTCATGCCATTACAGGCAAAACCCTCCAGCAGACTGCTATGGGCAAAACAACACCGATGCGCATGGCAAAGAAAGCCGCCACACTGCCCGAGAACGCGAAAGTAGAGGAGTACACCCTCAGATACATGGACTATTATGGCGAACTGGCCTATGGCTCGCTGTACATCGCCTTTGACGGTAGCGACGTCTATATGCAGGGCTTGTGCAACTATTTGCCCGAAGTCTGGATTCAGGGCAAGCTCGATGGCGATTCCATCCGCTTTGCAGGCAACCAGTCGTTTGGTACCTACGCTAAATACGAGTTCTTTTTCCAAGAGGAAGAGGCCGTATTCTTCTATGATGCCAACAACGGTACGCTGGTATTGGAGGGGGTTCTGTACACCTATTATGATGACTACTATTGCGACTACTATGAGTATCCCATGCTGACCCGTGTCGTTGAGAGCGCTGCGAAGCCTGCCAGTCCGATGATTATAGGCATCGAGGCGACACAATATGGCGACATTGTCGTGTTCACCGTTCCCACAGTCGACGAACAAGGCAATGGTTTGGTAACGTCCAAACTCACCTATCAGTTCTATATTGAGGAAAAGGGCGAGGTGAGTCCGCTTACGTTCAAGGTTGCTGACTATAAAAAACTGGAGGAAGACCTGACCGTGATTCCCTACGGCTTCTCTGAGAACTATGACTTCTATAATGGTCAGATTTACCTGAACATGGACCATTCTACTTGGAATAAGATAGGCATCAAGTCGACCTATACTGGTGGCGGCGAGACCAACGAGACCGAGATACAGTGGTATGTCATTGAGAACAACACACCCATTGTCAATGGAGGCACATGGGTGGCTGCTGAGCAGGGCTATGAGAACGGCGAGGACGTGACTGAAATCACGATCGACGAGGGCATTACAGGCGTCTTAGACAAGGGCGATGGCAAGAATGCACCGAAGTATTACGAAGTTGGCACCTCACTGCGTATGTATGCTGGCAACACACTGACCATTACTTCGGTCGAACCGCTCACCATGATTACCTTCACCTTCGACACCAGCAAGAATCCCAGCTTCGAAGTGAGCACGGGTGAGATTGACATTGACGGTGAGACTGGTGTCTGGACGGGCAATGCCACGGAGATTGTGTTCACCGTTCCTAATGTTTCTGGCACACAGAGCCGTATTCAGAAGATTGTCATTGGCGAGGGTGGGGTTACTCCTGAACCCGAGCCCGAGCTGGTTGTCTTACCCGAAGGCGTGACGGCCGATACCTGGTATTTTGCCGGTGTGGCTGATGGCGGTGATGCCGACTTTGAAGTGAAGGTGGCTATCGACGGCACCGACATGTATATCCAAGGACTGGCTGGCGACTATCTGCCCGAAGCATGGGTGAAGGGCACCATCAGCGGAACGACCGTCACCTTCAAGAACGGGCAGTATCTGGGTGAGTATGAAAGCTGGTCGGACACCTATTCCGTCTATCTAATGGGCTATAACAGCGCCGAGGAAGTCGTTGAAGACCTGAAGCTTGTCTACGATGCAGAGAACAGTCGTCTCACAACCACTCAGTACGTGTTGCTGAACACAGACCAGACTGACATTGCTCTCATTGACTATTATTACGATGTGGAAATCTCAAAGCAGGCTCCCGTGATGCCAGAGCTCGTCGTCGTTCCCGAGGGAATAGAGATCGCCGAGTATAAGGTTAATGGCAAACAGTGGGTAGAAGACGAGGAAACGGAAGACTACGTTCAGGAAGTCTATGCAGAATCGGTGTTTATCGGCTTCAACGGAAACGACGTCTACTTCAAGGGACTGGCCGTCGACTGCCCAGAGGGTTGGGCCAAGGGCACACTGAGTGCCGACGGCAAGACCATTACCCTTCCCAAGAATCAGTACTTAGGCACAGTAGAGTCGTTCTTTGGTTCGGACAGCTACTTTGTCACTTCCTATGACGAGGAGAAGGACGACTTTGCCGATGTGGTGTTCGACTATGATGCCCAGAATGCTACGCTGACTGCCCAGAACGACATCATCATCAACGGTAGCAGCAGAACACTTCTCTTTTACGACTGGCTGACTGACATAACCATCAGCAAGCTGGCCGACGTGGCTGCCACGCCTGCCGATCCCGCAGTGGCCGGGTTTGGCTATTACACCGATTATGGATTTGGGTATGTTAAATACAACATTCCCACCTGGGATACTGAGGGCAATGACATCCTGACCTCGAAGCTGAGCTATCAGGTGATGATTGAGGATGCCAACGGCAACGTGGCTCCGCTGAAGCTCACCACCGACCTCTACAAGAACGTCGAGGAAGACACGGATATTATCCCCTACACCTTCAGCGACGATTATGACATCTACAACAACAAACTCTACCTGAACCAGCCTTTGGAAGAGATCAGTTCTTGGAAGAAAATCGGCGTGAAGAGCGTGTACTACGGCGGTGGCGAGACACGTGAGTCGCAGATTGGTTGGTACGACTTGGCAGCCTATTGGGAAACTTCTGGCGTTGCTGCCGTGAAAGCCGAGGGCCAGCAGGTGAGTTACTACGACCTGCAGGGCCGCAAGGCCAGCGCTTCGGCTCGTGGCATGCTCATCCGTCAGACTCGCATGGCCGACGGTAGCGTCAAGTATCAGAAAGTCATGGTCAAATAGTTAGGATTCGACAAGCAGTCTTGTCGCAATCACGCTAACTTTTAAAAGGGAGTTAGAGGATTTCCGTTCCTTTAACCCCCTTTTTCTGTTAAATAACCATAAATATCGAGGTGGGCGAACGGAAAAATAATGAGCAATAAAAGAAAAAGCAGTACCTTTGCAGTCCGATTATTTGGGGAGAGACTTAGAATCCCCGCGGGCGTCGTGTAAATAGTGCCTGTCTTTGGCCGGACAGCATGGTTTGTGAATCGGCGTTCAAAGCATTTAAACTTTATAAAGTAAACATCTGTTTTTTAGTAATTAAGATTTAAAAATGAACACTTTAAGTTACAAGACCGTTTCCATCAATAAGGAAACAGCCAAGAAGGAGTGGGTGGTCATCGACGCTACCGATCAGGTGGTGGGTCGCCTCGCTTCGAAGGTCGCCAAGCTGATTCGTGGCAAATACAAGCCCAGCTTCACCCCGCACGTAGACTGCGGCGACAATGTTATCATCATCAATGCTGCCAAGGTGGTATTCACCGGCAAAAAAGAGACCGACAAGGTCTACACCCGTTATACTGGCTATCCCGGTGGTCAGCGTTTCAACACACCTGAAGAGCTGCGCAAGCGCCCCTTCGGTGCTGACCGCATCATTCGCCACGCTGTGAAGGGCATGCTGCCCAAAGGCCCTCTGGGACGTCATCTGCTGAACAACCTCTACATTTATGACGGAACCGAGCACAAGCACGAGGCTCAGAAGCCAAAGGCTATTGATATTAACCAGTACAAATAATAGAAAAGATGGAATATATTAACGCAATAGGTCGTCGCAAGAGCTCAGTAGCTCGCGTTTATCTGTCGGAGGGAACCGGCAAAATCACGATCAACAAGAAGGACTTAACCGAATATTTCCCCTCAGCCATGTTGCAGTATGTGGTGAAACAGCCTCTGAACCTGTTAGAGTGTGCCGAGAAGTACGACATCAAGGCCAATCTCGACGGTGGTGGCTTCACAGGTCAGAGCCAGGCTCTGCGCCTCGCCATTGCCCGCGCACTGGTCAAGGTCAATGCCGAGGACAAGAAGGCACTGAAGATGCAGGGATTCCTCACCCGCGACAGCCGCGAGGTGGAGCGCAAGAAGCCCGGTCAGCCCAAGGCACGTCGCCGCTTCCAGTTCAGTAAGCGTTAATCTTCTTGTGGGGAGTCGAGTGTTGAGAGTTGAGAGACTCTACACTTGCTCTCGCAATGAAAGACTGACACAGTTTAGCATCTAAACCCGATGGATTTGAGAATAGCAAGAGAAAAGTCTCTAAACACTTAACCCTCAACTACCATTGGGCTGATTCTAACAAAGAATTAAAAAGAAAGTAAACAACAAATTTAAAGCATTTATTAAAAAATGGCAAGAACAAATTTTGACCAGTTGCTTCAGGCAGGTTGCCACTTTGGCCACCTGAAGCGTAAGTGGTGCCCTGCTATGGCTCCTTACATCTACACCGAGCGTAACGGCATCCATATCATTGACCTCCACAAGACCGTCGTCAAGATCGACGATGCTGCAGAGGCATTGAAGAACATTGCTCGTCAGGGCAAGAAGATCCTCTTCGTAGGTACTAAAAAACAGACCAAGGAAGTGATTGCCGAGAAGGCAACCAGCGTCAACATGCCATACGTCATCGAGCGCTGGCCCGGTGGTATGCTCACCAACTTCCCCACCATCCGCAAGGCCGTGAAGAAGATGGCCAATATCGACAAGCTGATGAACGACGGTACGTTTGGCAACCTCTCAAAGCGCGAGCTGCTGCAGGTTACCCGTCAGCGTGCCAAGTTAGAGAAGAACCTCGGTTCTATCGCCGACCTGACCCGTCTGCCCAGTGCCCTGTTCGTCGTCGACGTGCAGAAGGAGAACATCGCCGTTCGCGAGGCTAACCGTCTGGGTATCCCCGTGTTTGGCATTGTCGATACCAATAGCGACCCGAAGGGTGTCGACTTTGTGATTCCCGCCAACGACGATGCCAAGGACTCGGTAGAGGTGATTCTCAACGCCTGCTGCGCAGCCATTACCGAAGGTCTCGAAGAGCGTAAGGCTGAGAAGGCCGATGAAAAGGCTGCCGAGGCTCAGGCCGAAGCCGAGGCCGAAGAGGCTGCTCCCAAGCGCACACGTCGTGCCCGCAAGGATGATGCTGCCGAGGCTCCCGTCGAGGAAGCTCCTGCTGCCGAGGAAGAAGAAGCTCCCGCAGCCGAGTAATTCATAATTTATAATTCTTAATTTATCATTAAAGAAATGGCAATTTCAATTGACGATATCAAAAAACTCCGTGCTATGACCGGTGCCGGTCTGGCCGATGTGAAGAAGGCTTTGACCGAGGCTGAAGGCAACTTCGACCGTGCCAAGGAGCTGTTGCGCGAGCGTGGCCTGGCTATTGCTGCCAAGCGCTCAGACCGCGAGACCTCTAACGGTTGTGTGCTCACCAAGTATGAGAATGGCTTTGCTGCCATCATCGCACTGAAGTGTGAAACCGACTTCGTGGCCAATGGTGCCGACTTCATCGCTCTGACCCGTAGCATCCTCGATGCTGCCGTGGCCAACAAGTGTCAGACCCTCGACGAGGTGAAGAATCTTGTCATTAATGGGCAGACCGCTCAGGAAGCCGTTACACAGCGGTCGGGTATTACGGGCGAGAAGATGGAACTCGATGGCTACAACGTGCTCGAAGGCGAGAACATCGAAATCTACGACCACATGGGCAAGCACACCCTCTGCACGATGGTTCAGCTCAACAAGGAGAACGCTGAGGTTGGTCACAAGCTGGCCATGCAGGTAGCAGCCATGAAGCCCATCGCACTCGATGCCAACAGCATCGACCCGAAGATTCTCGAAGAGGAGTACAAGACCGCAGTAGAGAAGTCGAAGCTGGAGCAGGTGCAGAAGTTCGTTGACATGAAGCTCAACAAGGCCGGCATCAACCCTGCACATGTCGACAGCGAAGACCATATTGAGAGCAATATGGCAAAGGGCTGGATTACGAAGGAGCAGGCCGAAGAAGCCCGCAAGATTATTGCCGAGGCTAAAGTCGAAGGCGAGGCTCAGCTGAAGATGCCCATGATTGAGGGCATTGCAAAGGGTCGCGTACAGAAGTTCAAGAAGGAGAGCTGCCTGGTCGATCAGGAGTTCCAGTTCGGCGACGGCGACAAGGCCAATGTGGCTGAGTGGCTGAAGCAGCAGGACAAGGAGCTGAAAATCACTGCTTTCCGTCGCTTCACCCTCGTAGCTGAGTAAGAAACAGAGACACTTGTTCTATCGTTTTATAAGGGGAGGAGAAAGGCCGAAAGGTTCTTTCTCCTCCTCATTGTTTTAGTGATTATCCGCAATGTTACCACCAAAGAAATAGCAGGCGCGGTCTTCGCACAGTAGCCGAGGGTACGAGCGAAGCGTCTAACCCCGGTTGTCTGATGCTCATCCTGCATTATTACATGGCCTTTGTAACGCCATTACAGAGCCTTTGTAACGTCGTTACAGAGCCTTTGTAACGTCATTACACAGTACTTGTAACGCCATAACATGCCTTGTTGTGGACTTTTTAGGGGCAACCTAATTCATTTATAGAGAACGGGATGGAGAGAAATTGAGCAAGTTCAGCCATCCTTTTTTTGCCCATCCTTTTTTGATAAACCATGAGAAAATCGCCATGTAGTTTGTTACTTTGCGGATAATTTGTTAAATTTGCAAACAAAACGCCATAACAAAGAACTGAGACATGAACGACATTCAGAACACAGACAAACAGCATAGCATGGAGCAACTCTATGCCAGCGTAAAGGAAATCCTTGCCACAGCCAAGAAACAGGCCTATAGTGCCTAAAAACGTGACACACTGCGTCACGAATTGACATGGTCGCACTATCGACGTCTGATTAGCGTGGAAGATGAGAAGGCTCGACTATGGTATATGAACGAGGGCAAGAACGATGTCGTGAAGCGTATTCGCGAGATGAACGAACAATATTTAGAACTATAGATAAAATGGATGAACAACTGACACAAATAGCAGACGGTTGGATGCAGAAGTCATCCCCCACATTTAGTGACCTGATCGAATCAGTCTTACAGACCCACCTGTCAGCACAATCCACAGCTGTCAAAGCCGTAAACCAGATGGCTACGCTTCGCAATTGGCTCATCGGATGCTATATTGCAGAGTACGAGCAGAAAGGCAGCGACAGGGCAAAATATGGTGACCGGCTGTTGAAACGGCTGGAAGAGAGTGTGAATACGAAGGGACTGAATCTGACTTTGTTCAAGGTTTCCAGGAACTTCTATTTGAAATATCCTCAAACAGGCGACTTGTTGAATTTCACAATTCGTCCGACGACGTCGGACAAATTTGAGAAAGGTGCAACACTGTCGCACCAATTGACAACTGAAACATCTTCTCCAAAAAGTGCAACACTGTCGCACCAATTCGTAACACCAGCTAAAGATGTCTTGGCGAAACTGTCTTTTGCTCACATTCGTGAGATTATGACACAGGACGACCCACTGACCCGATTTTTCTATGAAAACTGAATGTATCAAGGGTACCTGGTCAGTAAGAGAGTTGCGTCGCCAAATATCCACCAATCTCTATTACCGTAGTGGGGTGAGCAAAGACCCTAAGAAACTACTGGCGTCCATACAGCCAGAGAAGAACACGCTACCACCTCATCCACGCCCATGCTCCTAATAGACGTTCCAAGGAGGTCACATTTGGAACGATAGGAGCGTATGAGATCATCCTTGGTGACAAACCACGGTTAGCAAGGTATCGCTTGCGCTGATTCTGAGTGACACGGATCTTTATATTGTACGTGCCATCTGCCTTTTTCTGGTGGGCATACACCTCGGCCTTGAATGTTGCCATAACTTTCTGTAGAACTATTGTAGAACTTCTGGCCGCAAAATTACACAAAATTTGCGGATTTTGCGTAATAAATGAGCAAAAAAATGTACCCCCGATGGGAATCGAACCCATATTTCAGCTTTAGGAGAGCCGTGTTCTATCCATTGAACTACAAGGGCTTACGCAAAATCTCACATTGTAAAAGAACGCTCAAAAAATTTTTTCATGCTCCAAAATAGGACTTCTTAGGAGAGAGTTTTTCTATCCATTGAACTATTAGAGCCCATCGCTAATTTGGGTTAGCGGCTGCAAAATTACAAAGAAAAAGGGAGAAACGCAAACTTTTCTCCCTTTTTATGATTCGTTTACTTCTCAATTGTTGAGAAACAGGTGTTTTCAGCGCCTTATGGTTCTTCTCAATTGTTGAGAAACAGGTGTTTTCACCGCCTTATGGTTCTTCTCGATGGTCAGAAAGTAAGGGTGTTCAGCGTCTTGGAACTCTTCTTGCTTCCACCCCAGGTGATGTTCATACCGAAGTTGAAGCTCACGTTCGAGTCGAGCGGAACCATCGAGGCTCCCCTCTTGCCTACCATGTGGTCCATGCCGAAGAAGATGTTGAAGCCTTTGGGATGCACGTTAAGCACCCATCCCATGGTTGTGCAGAAAGAGGTGAAGGCCACGTTTAGTCCGCCGTTGAGCCAGCCGAGTGGTGCGCAGTTGGCACTGAGTCGTGCTTCGCTCCAGCTGTAGTCGCCCTGGAATCGGTGTGTGCCCAACAGTCCGAACGTCAGTTTGTCGTAGACGGGCAGCGGATATTCTATGCCGAGGCGCATGGTGGTGCCAATGCCGTGCGACTTGCCGCCCTCGTCGCCTTTGTTCTCCAAGTGGGCAAAGTCAACGAGACGGTCGCCCACCTCGTCAGACTTGTCGCTGAACGATGTCTTCCCATCGCCCTCCTTCACGTCGAAATTGTTGAATCCGTCGAAAACGAATGGTGTGCCTGACGATTCTGCCACCATGGTGTTGCTCCATTTGATGTAGCCCAGATCGGTAAGGGCAAGGCTCACCTGCATGCCGTTGAGCCAGTCTACCGAGCAGTCTTTGAACTTATATGCTGCACCCAGGTCCAGTCCCAGTCCGAAGCCGCCTATGCCGGCACCGTCGACGTTGAAGTCGTTCACCTGTTTATAGGTGCCAGGCTTCGACTTGTATTCTTTGGTCTCTTCCTTGAAGGTGGCTCCCTTCATGCTCAGTTCGGCACGTGCTTTGCCGTCTATCACCCATTGGTCGCCCTGCAGGTTGGCATGTACGCCGTCGAACGACACCTTTCCGTAAGCGCCACCCAGCAGAATCTTCACCTTGGCACCTACGCGCAGGTTGTCGAATATCTGCCTTGAATGGCCAAAGCCCAGCTCCACATAGTCGTTTGTCGTTACGTCCATTCCGTCGAAGGAGTAGCTCTGGTTGCGCAAGTCCTTGGCAAACTGGAAGAACTCGTAGGGCAGTGAGATGCCCATGTAGGTGCGCTCTCTCAGCTCTATGGTGTTATAGCCGTTGAAGGCTTTGAATCCCACTGAGACGATGGGAACGTCCATACTTAAAATGAGGCTGTTGCCGTCCTTGCTGAGATTGCTCAGCACCTGATCGGCCGATATGGATGGATGGAGGAATGATGCCGTCTTCTTGGCTCCGGCCACTCTGCCATAGTCGGGGTTGGCATAGAACAGGTCGCCCACTCCTAACGAGCCCTGCAGGTTGGCGTTCAGGTTGCCCAGTACGGGAATGGCAGCATAGCCTTGGTCGTTGCCAAAGGCGGGGTTCATGTCGTGGCGGTACTTGTAGTCCTCGATGAAATAGCCCGAGTTCAGGTCTTGTGCCATCATGGTTCCTGCCGATGCTGTGAGAGCTGCAGCGAGGATATATTTGCAGAATGAAGCTTTCATACTCAATTGTGTTTATATGTGTAATGTGAATATTTTGTCATGTTCTCTCTCTCGGTTGTCTTGCATCATTTCTTTTTCTTGTCGTCGCTATCCACGTCGATAGATACATGACCGTTTATGTTCAGCCTGATGTTGCTTATTTTCACCTTTTGTGTTTCGGCATTCAGTGGCGTTTCGTCGATGGCCTTGGCGATGACCCGGAAAATCAGGCCGTCGAGATTCTTGAAGTCCGAGCCGTTGGCAAAGCGAAGCGTCGTCCTGACGGGTGTTGTCTCGGTCATGTCCTTTCCGAGGTTCGAGGGTACCACAATTTCGTTTACGATGACGCCGCTCAACGGGTTCTTGTTCTTGTCGACCACGGTGGGCTTGAGTCTCAGCTCCAGCGGTGTACCGTTGTAGAAGTCGGCCGTCACCTCGATCTTGTCGCCGTCGCGCAGCTCAATATCGTTGTCGGCTATGTCCTTGTTCCAGTCGTCGATGGTGTCGTTATATACTATCTGTGCGTTTTGCTGCAATGCTAATGGTGCCACAAACTCGTAGCTGGGGCTGATGGCATATCTGCGTCCGCGGCCATTAGGCTGAGCCGGGTCGTAGAGGTCGATGGTGGCCTTGTAGTTCACGTCGGTTTCGGGGTCGAAGACGAACTTCAGCTTCTTGGGGATGGGGTTGAGCAGGTCGGCAATGTCGCATGTCTCGTGTGCGGCATCTGCGGCATTGGGGTAGCGCTTGGCCTTGGTGCCGTTCATCACGATGCCTTCATAGTAGGCACTGTTGGCAGCTGCTATCTCGTTCTTCTCGGCCTCAGTCAGCTCCTGACGGTTGATGACCATGAGCGACTTGGTGGTCAGACCCACATTTCCTGTGTGCTCATGAAGCGTCAGCGAGTCGAGGTACATGAAGATTGAGTCGGTCATGGCCTCGTCGCGATAGGCTACTATCTTGCCGCTGATGAACACCCGCTCGTTCAGGTTGCTCGAAACGAGCAGCTTGATGGTGGGATTGGCAAAGAGAATATTGGCTTCGGGGTCGGTAAGGAAGTCGGGCAGGTCGTTGCCTACGTTGATGACCGACGGATCGAGGGTGATGTCGGGCTTGAAGTAGCCCTCGGCGTGTGTCACCGTGATATACTTGCTCATGTCTACGTCGGCATCGATGTTAAAGTTGCCTTTCTCCTTCACCATGAAATCCTTCGAGTTGATGCGTATGCGCATCTTCACCGCACCCTGCATGGCCAGTTCGTGGTCGTTCAGCACCAGATAGGAGGAGTCTTTCGACTGCTTGCTCTTCTGGTCTACCTGGGCATCGAAGTTTTTCAGTTCGTTGAAGACGAGTGGCAGGCGGAATGTCTCAGTAGTGCCCACGTTCCCCAGTTTCAGGGTGTCGTTAACAAACTCGGCAGTGTAGCCGGCATTTTTCAGTTTCTCCTGGTCGATGTCCAGTCCTAAGAAGTCGGGCAGCACAATGTCCAGCTGCATCTTCCTCACCATGCTGCTCAGCTGGTTGAACTTCACTTCCAGTGTCACCGAGCCGTCGATGCTGGCTTGTGTCAGGCTCATGATGTTGTCGTTGCCTTTACCGTTGTAATTAAAGGTGGTGACACGCATGGGGTCGGCTGCGTGGTAATACTTCATGGGGTTCACGATAGAGGCAGAGGCCATCGTCTCGGCCATCCATCCTGTCTCGTCGAAGGTGAAGGGGAAGACGAAATCCTGGTCTACGCCAGAGGTGTATTCGGTAATCTTTGCCATCCATTCAGGAATGTTCACGGGGAACGTCTCGGTCTGGTTGGCACCGTCGGCACTGAACTGCACCTGCTCCACCTGCGGGTGTGCAGCCTCTACCTTGTCGCTCTTCTTAAACTGGTAGTCGCCCTTCTTGTAGCGCCCGCTATCGGCGGGAAGCGTCTGTATGGCATCATTGTCGGTTAGCTCGAGCACGTCGCCCAGCACAAAGTCATTGGTTCCGCCGCCAGGTATTGACAGACTGTCGGTATTCACACCGATTGTGGTGTCGATGTCGCTCAAATCGATGCTATCGTCGGTAGAGCAGCCAACAAGCATCAGCCCTCCTGCCATGAGTGAGCACGAGAAAAATGCCCGCATCATTTTGCTATTCATATCCATGTTTTAAAGAAATTAAGTTAATATATCATTTTATTTCTGCAAAATTAGTTTTTTTTTCTTGAACGCCATCAAAAAATAGCAACTTTTTCTCTCGGTACTCGAAAAAAAACGTTATCTTTGCCAACTGAACAATGATAATGTATAAAGAATATGAACAGAATCCTTCCTTTTGTCCTTGTCTGCCTCCTTGCTGCCACTTCGCTCATGGCCGCCGAGCGTACGCCGGCCGAGATGCAGGCCATCGCCATCCGTCAGTTAGGCATGCAGGCTGCCTCCAGAGGCCAGAACGGCAGCGTGGAGGCCGGAGCCTTGGTCTTGCTCCGCGCCACCGACACCTATCATATATATAGCAGCACTGCCGGCGAGGGCTTTGTCGTGGTGAGCCGCGACGACGATTTCCGTCCGGTGCTGGGCTATTCGGCCGAAACGTTCAGCGAGTCGCAACTGCCGCCCGCATTCTATTGGTGGTTAGAGCGTATCGATTGCTCGCTCCTCTGGCGCAAGAGCAACGGCCAGATGCTTCAGGCCGTGAGCTTTGTTCCTACGGAAAACTTCGTCCCCACACAGTGGGGACAGCTGTATCCCTACTATAACCTCTGTCCCAAGTCGTCGAATGTGACGACGGTTACCGGATGCGTGGCCACGGCTATGGCCCAGATACTGAAGTACTACGAATATCCGGCAAAGTCTGCTGGCACGTCCTACTATCAGCTTGACGGCGAAACGACCACCTATCCCGTCCAGCTTCAGACCACGTTCGACTGGGCCAACATGCTCAACAAGTACCCCACGCGCCTTAGTGGCTCTGCCACTCAGCGCACCGCCGTTGCCGAGCTGATGCGCGACTGTGGCTATGCTGCCAAGATGGTATACGGAACGCAGACGAGCAACACCCATTATTTCAATGCCGCCAACGGACTCATCGACAATCTGGGATTCGTGAAAGGCTCAATCGTGCTGGCCGACCGTCAGTACTATAGCGACAGCGAATGGGCCGAGATAGTCTACGCCGAGCTGGCAGCCAAGCGTCCCATCCTCTACAGTGGCACCGATTCTGTTTCCGGCGGACATGCTTTCTTGCTCACGGGCATCGACAATGACGGCCTCATCTACGTGAACTGGGGATGGGACGGCGTGGCCAACGGCTTCTATGACCTCAGCGATATGGCTCCTGCCGGCATACAAGGGTGGGGCTCGTCGCACGTTGACCATTTCAACTCCGACATAACCATGATCTATCAGCTTACGCCGAAGCCTGTCGAAGAAGGGCTGCCCATACGGCTGTCGCAGTTCTCGGTCTATGGCGGCAAGTACACGCTGAGAAAATACAACGGCACCTATCTTGTGGTGGCCTTCGATTCCAACAATACCTATCTCATCAACAACCACTACATTCCCTTTCAGGGCGTCATCTACCTCCACCTCGTCAATAAGGCCACCAACGCGCAGCGCAACTATACAATCCTAACCACGGGCAAAGACGGCGTGAGTAGCACCATCGATTCCTATTATGGCTATACTTTCAGCCAGGCGGTCAACCTGAGTCAGCTGCCTGTGGGCACCTATTCGGCCTGTATGACCTCGAAGGCGACAGGCGACGACAGCTATGTGCCGGTGCGCTCAGAAGGCGGCATGCAGATGTTCACCGTTGTCAGGACTGCAACTGGTATCACGGTTACCGAGGACGAAGTGACCAGCGACATTGTCCGTGTGGCCGCCCCCGATAGCAACGAGCCAGCCGTGCGCTACTCGCTCGACGGTCGGCGCCTGCCCGCAGCTCGTCGTGGCCTGAACATTGTTCGCCGTGCCGACGGCACCGTGGTTAAGGAAATGGTGAAGTGAAATCGCATAGAAAGGTTGTACAATAGAAATGGCCTGCTATCCTCACGGACGGCAGGCCTTCATAAAATCATTAGTTAAAACTATTACAAACAGCGGCACTCCGCTGCCTTT
>CAJONO010000151.1 GCA_905235905.1 uncultured Prevotella sp. | reverse complement strand
GATTGACCATTGGCCAGGCGGCGGCCCTGCAGGTCGTAGACAGAATGGTCAATGTTCAATGTTGAATGGTCAATGGCCACGATGCCCGTAATCTCACCGTCACCGAAGTCCATGCGGAACGCCTTGGCCTCGGCTGCCTCGCCCTTCAGCAGGAAGTAGGCGCGGAAGCCCTTCATGTCGGCGGGCAGAGTCGTGGGGTGCAGCAGCGTGTTGCCGCTGCCGAGGAAGAGAATGTCGTTGGCATCGTCGCCCGTGATGGTGGTCTTGCCCAGTGTGGGCACGAAGTCGACCACGTCGGTCGTGGTGGTCACGGCGGCGTTGCTCATGATGATGCCGGCGAAAGGTGTGGCAGCAAAAGCGAATGTCGTAGGCACCTTCACGAGGTAGGGCTTACCTGCCTCAATCTCGTTGGCATCCTCGAAGTTGAGGGTCAGGGTGCCGTTGTCGAGTGACGAGCTCGCCAGTTTCTTGATGACCATGCTGTTAGGAGCCAGCGTGGCGTTGATCATTGCAATGGTGGCAGAGCTGACATCGAAGGGCACGGCCAGCGTGTTCCACATGCCTGCCGCCAGTGTGCGTGTCAGCGTCACGTCGGCCTCATAGCCGTTCCACTCGGCGAGCGTGGCGGTGTTGTCGTCCACCTCGTTCAGGGCGAGGGCGGTCTCATACTCCACGTTCACCTCCACGTCGTAGGCGGGCATCTGGAAGGTCCACTCGTTCTTGTTTGCGGTGGGGGTCACGGCATCGGGGGTCGAGGCCAAGTAGATGCAGTTGTAGTGCCAGTCGCTGCCGCCGAGGTAATCGGAACGGAAGTAGACGGTGTAGCGACCCTCGCTGTTGACGTAGTAGTTGTTGCCGTCACCGGGATACCAGGTTTTGGCGTTTTCGCCGTCTTCACTATACACCACCTTGAACTCAGCCCCTGCCCCGAAGTACATGGGGATCATCATTTCGGCGGTGTTGCCGGGGTTCACCGACAGTTTGTACTGGCTGTTGACTTTCCAGTCGGTCATCGTGCCGACCACGTAGTAGCCGTCGGCCCATGCGCTCACTACCGTCAGGCAGAGCAGCGCAAGCATTGAAATAATTCTTTGTTTGGCCGTTGGCCCATAATTCTTCCGTTCGGCAAAGCTCGAGCGAACTCGGCTTTGCGCTTTCTTAATCGATTTTTTTATAATCTTTTTTATTTTTTTTATTTTTTTATTCTTTTATTCTTTTATTCTTCCTTCGGCACTTGAGACAAACGGATACAAGAACGCCGGGACTCTCGGTTGAGAATCTCGGCGGATATTTTCTGTGAATGGGTTGGGGATATTATGCTTTAGGCGACTCTATGGCAACGGCGGTAAACTTTCCAAGCCCGATGTCCTTGATGGTCTGGTCAAGGAACGCATCGGAAACATTGCCCATGTCGCTCTTGTCGTAAATATATACGAAAGTGAGTCGGGTGTCGTCGACGGCCAGTTGGATGATGACTCTTCCGCCACCGCTTCTGCCTCGTCCTTTAGAGGCGAAACTCAATCGAAGTTTCCTCATGCCGTTGTACAGTTCTGTGCCCTGCTGCGGGTTTTCCACGAGCGAGGCCAACAACTGCTTCAAGTCCTGCGGCAGTGATCGGTAGCGCTTTTTCAACCGCTTAAAGGCTCGTTGAATTCGTCGGCAAAACGTACTTCGCGAATCATAGCTTGTCAATGAATTCCATTGCCTCGTCCACAGTCATGGAGGGTGCCATTTCTGCCTGTATCATGCTGCGCTTGATAGCCTGAGCCAATTTGTAGGCCTGTTCCATCTGTTGCAGCCTATTCCATCGCCGCGTACTCATACGAACTGTTACGGTTCGCGGAGTCCTGTTGATAATTGCTTCCATAATCTTATTGTCGTTTTGTGATTCTGGCTGCAAAGATACAACTTTTTCCCGAAATGGCTTCCTTTCACGCGAATTTTTTTCTTTTCACACGAATTTTCGGAACAGCGAGCGCAAAACCAAATATATTTGGATTTTGCCGAGTCGTGACGAAAATGGATAACATCAATTATCATAAATTACCCATGAATTATCCATAAATTAAATTCATGGAAAAGTCGTGGTCATTCGTGGAAATTCGTGTTAAAAGAATATCCCCGAAAAAATATCCGTTTGTCTCAGTATGTCAAAGAACGCATAGCAAATGCTTATATTCGGTGCGGTCGGATTGCAAATCCGTCCGAGCGGCGTCATCGAAAGTGAATCACTTTGTCAGCGTGTTGGTGATGTTCAGGCCGTTGATGGTGATGGACTGGAGGGTTGTCATTCCGAAGGCTGAACCACTGTAAGTCGCACTCTCCGTATAGGTGTTGTCTGCGGTATTGAATGTGACGGTATATGTATTATAATTAGTTGTCAGCGTGACCTCAAGGTTGCTGCCATTCTTTGCCATAGAAACAGAATTCGGTGCAAAAATACCACTCCCCGTAGTTGTGTATGTACCCAAGGCGGCGTTGTAAGTTCCGGTAACACCAAACCAATGGCCATTGCTGGTATTGGCTTTCACACTGACCTCTGCGCCATCGGTGAATGCATCAGCCAGCGTCACGGTGGTGCCTGCGGGCACGTCGTCCAGGGGCAGCGGGCCGAACGAGGTAGTGTATCCAGCCTTCGCCGTCCACTTGTCGGCATCGTCGGTGCCAGCCTTCAGCGAAACCGTCCAGAGGACAACAGAAGCCTCAATAGTCTGCTTCAAAGCAACCAGTTCGCTATAAAGGCTTGTCAGTACGTCGGCATCTGTGGTGGTCTTCAGTTCATTATACTTTGTTGCGAAGGCTTCTTTGTCGGCCTCTGCCCATCTCTCAACTGTCAAGGCATCCAGGCCTGCGGCAAACTCTGCCAATTCGTCAATCCTGGACTGACGAATAGCATTGAACTCTTCCTCGGAGCAGAGATAGATTTCAGACATCTGCTGCTGGGCGCTGCCAGAAGCCGTTATTTCCACCTTATAGAAGGAATAGGCTGCTGACACGCCATTGGTGAACTTCAATAGTGTGGGATAGTTGTTTTTGGCGGGCAGGATGTCTGTTTCGTTGCGCTCGTCAATCACCACCCATCCGTCGGCGTCGCGGCCTGCCTCGGCTTCGGACGCGAAATTGCCGCCGAAGACTTTCCATGTCCTCCAGTTACGGGGGCTAAAGCGTTCTGTGTCGCCGCCGGTCACCAGCTTGTAGAAGAAGGGCTGCTGCGCCTAGGTACGGAAGATGATATACTGAACGTGCTCACCTTCGTCGGGGAAGTTGCCGCCCCACTTGGAATAGTCGTTCTTATCGACGAAGTTCGAGCCGACACCGTCGCCCCAGCTGTCTGTCCAATCGAGAGCGATGTAAACGCCGTTTCGCAGGTTAACAATCTTATTGTAGATACTCACGATGTCATCCACGGCAGGAATGATCTGGTCGGAATTGTTAGTTTTGAGGGCATTTTCGAGGATTGTCTTCTTCTCGGCGTATGCCGCCTTGAGGTCGGCATCCGTGCCTGTCTCATAGTCGAAGTCAAGATATTGCTGAGCTTTGGATGTGTCAATGGTGAAGCTGCGGAACCAGAAATCGGCCATCTGTGTATAGGCACCGAAACCATCATCCACAATGGCATCCACGATAATCATGAAGTAGGAGTAGGCATTTCCATCGGGATTTGACATCTCAAGCTGCACTTCCGCAAACTGTTCGGTTGTCAGTTCCTGATCAACTTTCTGGTCGAGCGTAACCCAGTCCTCGGCACCGTAAACAGCATCGTCGTCAGAAGCGAAGTTGCCGCCCAATATACGCCAAGACTTCCAGTTACGTCCGGGCTCGGTGTTTGTGTCGTTGGCAATTCTCAGCGAGTACGCTCCCTGGGGAATGATGGGCATGGCAGCCTTTACCACAGCATACACGGGATTATCGTACCAGCCATCCCACGTGCCCCACTTGGTTTCCTGATCGCCGTCGAACAATTTCTGGCAACCTTCACCCTCGCCAAAGCCGGAACCTCTCAGACAGGTGAGAGTGAGCGCATTGGCACTCTGCACACCCAGCATCATCAGTGCTAAGGCGAACAATGTTAATAATTTTCTTTTCATGTTGTTGTTAATAATTTAAATTGTGAATAATAATATGACGAGTTAATATCGTTTTGCCACGGAAAGCAGCATGCACGAAAAGGCACGTCTGCGCCCCGTAGCGGGACACAAACGCACCTTATGGAGTTCGGCAACTCTTGCGCCGAAATCGTTGATTCTAAGCCACTTACAGGCTGTAGGGGGGAGTAATTTTGCCGCCTCCTACACCCCTGCCGCCCGCCGTCGTGCGGGCCGCCTCAGAAGCGTGTATGTAGGTGAGCGGTGACATAAGGGAAACTATTCTATCTTGCCTGTTGCAGGAATATCGAATGCAAAATGATTGTGGCCGTCTATGCTGGTGATGAAGAAGTCGGACTCCGAAATGAGATTCATGCCAATGAGCACGTCGTAGTCGTCGATGTCGGAAGCATAGACGATTAGGTTGCGGTAGAGATAGCCGTTGGGCAGGCCAAGATGAATAAGATAGACGCCAACCTCCTCGTCGCCGCCGATGCCCATCAGGCTGGTGTGCTCGAAGGGTTGCAGGCCGAGAGTCTCGACAATGCGGGTGGAAATCATGGTGACTTCGGCTCCCGTGTCCCAACAGGCGCGCTGCGTAAAGAAGCGTTTCGAGGGAATGGTGCCTGGCTCTATGGGCTTTCCCTCGAAAACGTAAGCGTCGGTGATGATGGCAGCGACCTGTCCGTCGTAGTCTTTCTTGTAAGCCATCACAATACCTCCGAGAGTTTGATACGGTCAACCTTGTAGGGGGGTGGCGTGTAGCAGCCGGGCTTCGTGCGGTAGAACGATGCGCGCACCCTCTTGCTTGTCTCTTGCTTCGGAGCTTCAACGATGGTGAAATCCTCCATTCTTGTATTCTTTAAGTCGAACATATAGCGCTATTTAATTGAATTCGGTGCAAAGGTACAACTTTTTTTGCAAACAAGAAAGGCTGTGGGGTTAAAAGTTTGAAATGAGGACGAAAAAGCCTCATTTCAGTCCTCCCTCCCTTCATCCTGCTTGATTTTTATGCTAATATTCTGTTTACTCTTTGTTTATTCGGAAAACTTATAGTACCTTTGCACCCAGAAACCCATAAAAGTATAGAATTATGGCACGACCGATTAAAGACACGCCCGTTCTGACGGGTAAGGATGCCGAGCGGTTCCGCTGGCACATGGAGCATCCGACACCATTGTCGGAAGAGGAGAAAAGGCTATCGTGGGAAGCATACGAGAGGGCTAAACGTAATTCACCAAACTGCTCGCTGTTCAAATGATAACCGACTATTTCATTCAGGACCTGACTCCTGAGAGCAATCTGGAAGCGTTCAAGTGTGCCGAGGGCGACTTGAACGATTTCTTGATGGACGAAGCCAAAGACTACGAGACTGAGTTGCTGGCCAAGACCTATCTTGTGGTGAACCAGGAGAACGGCGACCTGATTGCGTATTTCAGCCTGCTGAACGATACCGTCCGGCTGGAGGACACGGACAAATCGACGGCCAACCGCATTAACCGCAAGATTCCCAACAGCAAGCGGCGCAAGCACTATCCGGCTCTGAAGATTGGCCGTCTGGCCGTTAATACCCGCTATGCCGGAATGGGCTTTGGTGAACTCATCTTGAATACAAACTGCATGATGTTCAGGCATGACAACCGCACAGGCTGCCGTTTCCTGACCGTCGATGCGCTGGCCTCGGCCACGGGCTTCTATCAAGCAAAAGGTGAGTTCCGTTTCTTCACAGAAAAGGACAAGGACGATGACACCCGGCTGATGTACTTCGACATGAAGGACTTCGAGTAGTCCTCCGTTCCTCCTATTCTCCTTAGGACACGACATCCTCCCTCGCACCGCCGTTGGCGTTGCGGGGGATTTCTTTGCGCCGCCCTGTGCGGTGGCCGTCGGCGTGGAAAAGCTCTGAATGTCGGTTGAAGTCCTCATACCCCTGAACACTGATTTATTGGTTATACACTGGGTAAAATACAAGTACGCAGAAAGCGCGTTTCTGTCCCCTCTGCGGGTCAGAAACGCACCTTCCGGCCTCCGGCGACCCTCGCGTCGTTTTCGTTGGCCGTTGGCCGACCTCCGTCACGACTCGGCAGAATGCGAGCACACTTGCTTCTGCTCTCGCTGTTCCGTCGGTTGGTTCTAAGCCATTTACAGGCTGTAGGGGGGTAATTTTGCCGCCTACACCCCGCCGCCCGCCGTCGTGCGGGCCGCCTCAGAAGCGTGTATGTAGGTGAGCGGTGGCATAGGAATAAGAGGGGAATGGATTATTTATTCTGTTCTTCCTCGATTACAGCAAGGAACTGCGAAGGATTGTAAACAGGGATTTCAGAGTGTTCGAAGTCGCCTTCGTTGCGAGTGACGATGAGGTCGGACTCGGCAGCGAGAGCTGCGAAGTATTGCAGGGCATCCTCGAAGTCGGTAAAGGGGGAATCAAGTGCCTGTCGGACAATGGTGGCATCGACTGCTGCCACGTCGCAAATCTGACAGAGCAAGTCAATGCTTTCGAAAATGTCGGCACTCGACATTTTCTTGGTCTCCATGATGTAGCTGGCTGTGCCCAAAGAGAGCGACGAACAGATGAGCTTCACTTTGCCGAGGTCGCCCAGATTGAAGATGCGCAGTGCATCGGGAAACCACGGATAGCGCTCGCCGAGCAGGTCGATTATGACGTTTGCGTCAAGGAATATTCGCTTCATTTGTATTTCTCAGTCAAGTATTCATAGCGCAGACGGTCGAGATCCTCGTCAGTGATATGCCACGGGTTGCCACGCATGAACCGCTGCACACGCGGGGTAAGCCGCATGGCGAGGTCGGCCGGAACGGTTTCCGCTGGTGCCGTTTTCAGCGCCGATGTTCCGACAGCTGTCCTTCTGGCAGGACGGGCATGGCGGCGCAGTCGCTTGACGTAGCGCGACACACTCTCCAGCATCTCGGCGCTCATCTGGTCGAGGTCTGCCGCAATGTTTGTTCTGAGATCGATAGTTGTCATAATTCTAATATGATTTGAAACGTTTCGGGGGCAAAGGTAAGCAATTATTTTCAATTATTGTGCAATGATGGCGTTAAATCTTACGGAAGCGGGCGAAGACGCATCATTTTGTCATCTTCGCCCGCCTAAATGGTCTGAAAAGTCGCCGCCGCCGAGAGCAACAGCAAGAGCGCCTCCGCGAGCCGCCAGCACCCTGCCGCCCGCCGTCGTGCGGGCCGCCTCAGAAGCGTGTATGTAGGTGAGCGGTGGCATAAGTGTGGTGGGGGATTACTTGTCGTTATAGTGTTCCTCGGCTTGAACTACAAGCACGGTGACGCTATCGTCGTAGATGTCGTAGATGATGCGGTCGTGGGCTGTGATGTGGCGCAAATAGGTCACATCGTTGCCGCCGACCAGAGCCTCGGGGTGGCCGAGGCCGGTGCGGGGATGCTGCATGATGTCGAGCAGAATCTTCGTGGCCTTCTTGAAGAGCTGCGGGTTCGACTTCTTCCATTTGCGCAGCGTGCGGTCAGCCTCCTTGGAATATTCAATCGTGTAGGTCATAGGCTGTCGAAGTAGCGCTGCATTTCCTCGGGAGTACTGCACTTGACGGTTTCGCCTTTGGCCAGTTCACGGCGGGCCTTGTTGATGGAGCGGCGCATGGCGGGCGTGATGGTCTTGTCGTCGCTGATGGTGGCCATGCGCACAGAAGCAATGCCGCGTATCAACTTCAGAGCCCGCTTGATGTCGGCTACGAGTGCATTGTCCTCCAGCGTGATAATCATCTGGGCCGGATTGGGTATGGATGTCGTTATTGCCATAATTATGTGCATTAAAGTGTTATAACGGTTGCAAAGGTACAACTTTTTTCGCAATTACGATGCACTCGCCGCCATATTTTTTATTATATCTCAAGGCGAAAGGAGGGGGCGAAAGGAGGGCGAGAAGAGATATTAGTTAGAGACCCCACGCCCGTTTCACGTTTTCTATGGGCAGTGTCTCTACGTGCTCCTCAACATCGTCGGGCAGGTTGCAGAAAAAATCGATACCCGTTTTCTGTTCCAACGTACGGATATTCACGGCATAGTCGGCAACCGACTGCTTCGCCGCGTACGAGCCCTTATGCTCCATCCAGAAGCCTATGGCCTTGTAGCCCAGCTCGTTTTTCAGCAGCAGTGCCACGAAGAAGTACTTGGGCACCCGCATCTCGCCCTTTATGCGGGTGGAAAACACCTGGTCGTCCTCAATGGTGCCGCCTTTCACCACATAGAGGTTCTCGGTCTCTCTGTTGGCATTCCTCGCCGCCCATGTGCGCACATAGCCCTCCAACTGATACCAGGGGCTCCAACTGTTCTTATAGCTCTCGCTGCCACTGAGGCTCCCGTTGAAAGCCTTATACTGCGGCTGCATGTTGGTGAGATAGAACGTCTGAATATTGGCCTGCTCGGAATAAAGACGGTCGGCCGAAGGACAGATGTGTCCGTGGTCGTAGCCACTGTTCCAGAAACAGTCCTGCGAGAGATACTTGCTGGAAGGCAGCTGCGGGTCGTAGGGATACTGATTGGTAGCCGAGGAGTAGCGTTTCACGTTCTGCGCCAGCGTCTTGCTGTTCATCTGATAGCACGACCAGCGCTGTGCCTTCTTGTCGCAGTCCCACTCTACCGAATAGTTGACGCCGTAGGCATCGCTGGTGCTGTGGACGAGCAACAGCGAGTTGCTGCCCGACGAGTATGGGTACTTGGGAAATTCCAGCCGCGCCAGCGGCGGGTAGGCCAGAGTGTCGTTGGCGTTCACGTTGGCACCGGCCAGCGGCTGCCCTCCGCCGTCCAGGCCGTCGTCGCTGTTGCCGCATGAGGAAGCGACGAGCAGTGCAAGTAATATCAGGAAATGGGGCTTCATACTTAAAACAAAAGTGCGCACAAGGCATATGCAACTACCCTGAACGCACTCTCTGTTGTCCTTCCTAATGTGTAAGTTTGAATATATCTCTTACTTCTTCGAAGCCTTACCGTAGCGGCTCATGAACTTGTCGACGCGACCGGCCGTGTCGACGAGCTTGCTCTTACCCGTATAGAAGGGATGCGAGCTGCTGGAGATTTCTACTTTTACCACAGGGTAAGTTTCGCCTTCGAATTCCACTGTATCATTGGTCTTTGCCGTAGACTTCGTAAGGAACATATCGCCGTTGGACATGTCCTTGAACACGACGGGGCGATAGTTTTCGGGATGAATACCTTTTTTCATT
>CAJONO010000150.1 GCA_905235905.1 uncultured Prevotella sp. | reverse complement strand
GAACTGAAATATCTACACAAACTCGCAAAAAAGCATCACATGGAACTCAAGGTTGCTGGGTTGTAGATAATTTGTTCATTAGAAAACCATTTTCCGCAGACTGCCAACTTTTTAGCAAATTATTTCCACACAAGCGGCTCTTCCTGAATATTTATTCATTAACACTATCATTTTAATACATAATTATAAATTTCTTCAGGAAAAATGCATTTTTCTCAGTTTTTTCTTGTAAGTTTGCACTCAGAAAGCAACAAACCATATTTAATTAACACATAAAAAAAATGAAAAAACAAAACAAGCACATTTTGTTAGCAGCTGTCATGATGGCTACGCTGAGTAGTACGGCTGCAATGGGACAACAAAAGAAGAGTGAAGAACCTGACTGGATGGAGGACTTCACTAAGCGCATCACACTGAACGGATATGCACAAGCGGGCTGGGCATACCAGAACCCCTACGACAACAGCAGTCAGAGCAGGAACGAAACAAACATGTACAACCTGAAGCGAACACTGCTCTGGGCTAAAGCCCGAATCACCGACCGATGGTCGTTCCTCTTCATGCACGACTTTTCGAGCGTTGTACAAGAATTCTACACAGACTACCGTGTGACCAACGACAATTCGCTTACTGTGCGTTTCGGACAATTCAAGCACAGCTACACCATGGAAAACCCCATGTCGCCAACACAACTGGAACTGATTGACGTCTACTCGCAAGCCGTACTCTATCTGGCCGGTGAAGGCCCTGACCCACTTAACGGCGTAAACTACGGTCGCGATCAGGGTCTGATGGTCTTTGGCGATATTCTAAATAATAAGGTACACTACGAACTGGCTCTGATGAGCGGACAGGGCATCAACCGTAAGGATGGCAACAACGAAAAGGATTTTCTTGCCAAATTAGAGTTGCGTCCCTTCAACGGCTTGCGCATCGTAGGGTCAGGCTATATAGGCAAGGGCAATGCAGTCAACGAATCGGTCGTCAGATGGAATCCCACCATCAAGAAAGGCGACAACTACACCCGCAACCGCTACTCAGTGGGTGCAGAGTTTAAGACGAAGGCCTATTCGCCAGGCGAATACAAAGAGGCACGTCCGGCCAGCATCCGTGCCGAATGGCTGGGCGGCAAGGACGGCGAAGTGGGTAGTCGCGGCGGCTACATCACAACGAGCATACCCGTAGTAGGAGCTCTTGACGTGGTAGCAAGTGGCGAGACCTTCGACCGTAACACAAAAGTTGACGGTTGGGACCAGACGAACCTGACGCTTGGCATGCAGTACTGGTTCTACAAGAAATGTCGCGTACAGTTGCAATACACCCGCTGCCTGTGCGGCGAGCAGATTGGCAAGGACTACAACTGGCTGCAGGCTCAGGTACAAGTAGCGTTTTAATTCACGGTTTATCGTATATAGTTTATCATTATCATGCTTATAAAGATTCTTCTAACCATCGTTTTTCTGGCCGTGACGGTGGGCGTGGGCATCTACTCACGCAAGCAGGCCAACAGTGTAGAGGGATTCGTTCTGGGTGGTCGTGCCGTGGGGTCGTGGCTCTCGGCCTTTGCTTTTGGCACCAGTTATTTTTCAGCCGTAGTATTTGTGGGCTATGCCGGACAATTCGGCTGGAAATACGGTCTGTCATCAGCATGGATTGGCATAGGCAATGCGGTCATTGGCTCGCTTTTAGCTTGGCTTATTCTGGGACGTCGCACAAAATTAATGACACAGCACATTGAGAGCCGCACCATGCCCGACTTCTTCGGCACACGCTTCCAGAACGAGGGACTGCGTGTTGTGGCCTCTATTATTGTGTTCGTCTTCCTGATCCCTTACACAGCTGGTGTCTACAAGGGCATCTCGACACTTTTCGAGATGGGCTTCGGCATTCCCTACGAGTACTGTGTGGTCATCATGGCTCTCCTCACGGCCGTCTACGTAATACTTGGCGGTTACAAGGCCACAGCCATGAACGACTTCATCCAAGGCATCATCATGCTCTTCGGCATTGTTACCGTGATCGCAGCCGTGCTTGGCTCACAAGGCGGTCTGACAGCTGCCATTGAGAAGATGGCCACTATTCCCAGCGACACAGACCCAACGGCAAATGGCGGTTTTGCCTCATTGTGGGGCCCCGACCCGTGGAATCTTGTCGGTGTGGTTGTGCTCACCTCGCTTGGCACGTGGGGACTTCCGCAGATGGTAGGCAAGTTCTACAGCATTACCGACGAGGCAGCCATTAAACGTGGAACCATTATCTCGACCATCTTTGCCTTCATCGTGGCTGGCGGTTGTTATTTCCTCGGTGGCTTTGGCCGTTTGTTCGGCATGCCCCCCACCCTTCCCAACGGTCGTCTGGACTTCGACTCAATCATTCCCTCCATGCTTGAAACGCTGCCCGACGTGCTCATAGCCCTTGTGGTGCTGCTGGTGCTGTCGGCCTCCATGTCGACGCTGGCCTCGCTGGTGCTCACCTCCTCGTCGACCATGACCCTCGACCTTATTTACCGCGACAAGAAGTCGGCTCCGGGCGAGGTAGAAGAAGGTACTATCGACGACATGGTAGCCGAGAAGATTGAGCGCCGCAAAGTCGTGGTAATGCGTGTGCTTATCGTATTCTTCATCGTTATATCACTCATGATTGCACTCAACCCGCCCACTTTCATCGCTCAACTCATGGGCATCTCATGGGGCGCACTGGCCGGTGCTTTCCTCGCTCCTTTCATGCTGGGTCTCTACTGGAAGGGAACAACCGAGTCTTCCGTTTGGGCCTGCTTTGTGTGGGGCGTAGGCATCACCGTGGTCAACATGTTGCTGGGCAATCCCATTAGCCCTATCAACTGTGGTGCCATTGCCATGCTTGGAGGCTTTGTCGTAGTGCCGGTTGTGAGCCTCTTCACCAAGAAGATGAAAAGCGAGACCGTGGAGTCTATCTTCCAGTGCTATCAATAAAAAACAGACAGGCTCTAAAACAAACTGGCCGAGCTACTTTCGCAGCTCGGCCAGTTTGTTTTTATAGTTTTTTTTCAACTTTCGTATGGCTCGGTCACGAATCTGCCTCACCCGTTCACGTTTCAGTTGCATTTCGTCGGCTATCTCCTTCATTGTCAGGCTTTCCTGCTCTATGCCGAAATAGGCATTCACGACCTTGCCTTCACGTTCGTCAAGGCACTGGAGCGCATACTCGACAGCCGCCTCCATGTTGGCATGGTAGACTCGCTCATCGGCTATTGGCGAATTGGCATCAATCAGCACCGACAACAGGCTCATATTGGTTTTCGTACCCAACGGGGCATCTACCGAGCGTGTCTGCCCGTCCCTGGCATTTTCAGCACGTCGTTCGCCACTCTCCATTTTCAGGGCTTTCTCAATCTGCTGACGTATAAAAACCACGGCATAGTTCACAAAGCGCAGTCCCCTTGTAGCATCAAACTTAGCGGCAGCCTTCATGAGGCCGATATTTCCTTCGCTCACCAGGTCTTCCATGTCAAGACCTTTTCCCTGATACTGTCGGGCAATGACCACCACAAAGCGCAGGTTGGCCTCAACGAGCCTATCAAGCGCCCGCCGGTCACCCTCTTTTATGCGTAGTGAAAGCTGCCGTTCCTGCTCTTCCGAAAGAAGTTTCGAGCGTCCTATCTCGTCAAGATACTTGTTGAGAATCCCGTCATCCATATTCTTCCTGTGCTATCCGTTCATCGACATGAGGAACTCCTCATTGTTGCGAGCCTGAACAAGTCGGTCGCGAACGGTGTTCATAGCCTCAATAGGATTCATCTCGCTGATAAACTTGCGGATAATCCACATGCGGTTGAGTGTCATGGAATCCTGTAGCAGGTCGTCACGGCGCGTACTTGACTGAACGAGGTCGATAGCAGGGAATATGCGCTTGTTCGACAGCGAGCGTGAGAGCTGTATTTCGCTGTTGCCCGTACCCTTGAATTCCTCGAATATCACCTCGTCCATCTTCGAACCCGTATCTACGAGCGCAGTGGCAATGATAGTAAGCGAGCCGCCACCTTCTATTTTTCTAGCTGCACCGAAGAAGCGCTTCGGCTTCTGCAAGGCATTTGCATCGACACCACCAGTGAGCACCTTTCCGCTGGCAGGAGCCACCGTGTTATAGGCACGTGCCAGACGGGTAATGGAGTCAAGGAAGATAACCACATCATGGCCGCACTCCACCATGCGCTTAGCCTTTTCAAGGACAATGCCGGCAATCTTCACATGACGGTCGGCTGGTTCGTCGAATGTCGAAGCAATAACCTCGGCATTGACCGTGCGAGCCATATCGGTCACCTCCTCAGGACGCTCGTCGATAAGCAGCATCATGATATATGCCTCTGGATGGTTGGCAGCAATGGCGTTGGCAATGTCCTTCATCAGGATTGTCTTACCCGTCTTCGGCTGGGCAACGATAAGTGCGCGCTGTCCTTTTCCTATAGGCGAGAACAGGTCGACGATTCTGGTCGAAGGATTTGTTGTAGAGGGGTCGCCCGTGAGGTTGAATTTTGACTCAGGGAAGAGCGGTGTCAAATGTTCGAACGACACGCGGTCGCGCACCTCAACCGGATTACGTCCGTTAATCATGCTGACAGTCGACATGGCAAAATACTTTTCTCCGTCGTGTGGCGGGCGCACCGTGCATTCCACAACATCGCCTGTTTTCAGACCATATTTCTTGATTTGCTGGGGAGCCACATAGATATCGTCGGGCGACGACAGGTAGTTATAGTCGCTTGAACGTAAGAAGCCATAGCCATCCTGCAGAATTTCGAGTACGCCATTGCCAGTAATCATATCGGCAAAGTCGTAATTGCCTTTCTGAACAGGAGCCACAGGCGCCTGGAACACGGACTCCGGTGCATGCTGCACCAAGGGACGGTCGAAAATGTCGAGTGTCGGAATAGCCGCCTGATCTTCAATAGGCAGGTCGACTATGGTAATGAAATCGGTACCGTCGCCCGGGTCACCCTCCCACACCCCGTCGGCATTGGCCGTTAGCTCGGGGCGTGGCTCTTCAAGGGCAGTGTGCGACATTTTCTCTTGCAGTTGCTCAATCATCTCCATGTCGGGAGCCGCATCGTCGGTACCCTCATGAGCCTCTGGCACGGCAATGCTCTCTTCCACGATGTCTTCCTGCTCAGATGCGGTCTGGGCTTCCTGCCCTTCCTGTTGCTTGGCAGCCTCGGCAATGGCTGTCTGTTCTGCTTTCGGCTTGCGTCCCCTGCGTTTAGGTTTCTCAGGTTCCTTGGCCTCTTCCTTTACAGCAGTGGTGGTATCCGTCTGCTCATTGGCGGGCATATCAGGAAAGAGCGACGGTGCCTCCTGAGCAATGGGCTTCTGGTTCTTCACATCAAGATTCTCGCCATCAGAACCATTCACCGAATATACCTTGTCTGTGTCCTTCTTTGCTATCCTTGTACGCTTACGTTTGGGCGATGCCATTGAAGCACTTTCAATGGCTGCCTGATCAAGGATTGCATAGACGACCTTTTCCTGTTCGTCATCCTGTGATACTTTAACGCCTAACCCGGCAGCAATCTCCATCAGCTGGGCTGGTTCCATTTTTTCCAATTGTTCCTTTGTATACATACTAATAAGTATATGCTTTTTTAGTAACTTGTTTTTGTTGGGTGAAACACTTCCCTAATGGGGGAAAATGCTATTTTGACATAAATGTGGCTGCAAAATTACTAATAATAATTTAAAAACGAAAGACACAGTCAGGGAAACTTTGTTTTGTTTGCATTTATTAATAAAATTTCAGCATTTTGCAGCTCTTTCCCACTACTTCAGAGGTGACAGGTCGAGTCCATTCTCAGCTCAACAGTGTTGGTTTCTATGTTTTCGTTTGCATAATCATGCATTTTGGAGTTTTACGCGAACACGTTTGATATTCATGCTGAATTACGATGCAATTGAGCCTAAATTGTCGTGTAATTCAGCATGAATTGAAGCGTAATTCAGACCGAATTATAACGTATTGGAAATCAACAATTTATCAGGTTTGTGAAAGTGAATATATATTCGTGGGTAATCGTTCCTTAGAGTGGGAAACAACTGTAGCGGTTCTTGACAAGCTCAAAGAAGTTCATTTTGCCCACCTATTTATATTATAATATATCTACAGCAATAGTTCGTTAGAAATTCAATATACGGCCTAACGGCTACGCCGCACAGCCAAAGAGTTCTTTGAAAATGTGATTAATTAAAGTTT
>CAJONO010000149.1 GCA_905235905.1 uncultured Prevotella sp. | reverse complement strand
TTGAGCAGACTGATGACGAGATGCTTGTGCTCGCCGAATATCTTCTTGAAAGTCAGGTCGGCTTTCGGGTCTAAGTACTTTGCCATAGTTGTGATGCTTTAAGAAATTTGCTGCAAAAATACAAAAAGATTTTGAATAATCTTGTTATTCGGGCGAAAAATGATATAAAGCAGGCGAAAAAGGGTAATGCACTGGTAGTTCTGATGTTGAAGTACTGGAGTTCTACTGCTGAAGTACTGGAGTTCTAATGCTGAAGTATTCGAGTTCGGAAGACAAAGTACTCGAGTACGGATGCTGAAGTACGGGAGGCGTACTGTGAGTGGGCCACAGGAGCAAGGCTCCAAGGGTGGGGAAAGGGTAGTGGTCAGTGAGCCTTGGGCTTCTGGGTCAGCCTGTAGGTGAGCGTGAACATGAGATAGCGGGGTATGCAGTTGTTCCAGGTCTCGGTGCGCCCTTGGGCATCGACGGCATACTGCTTGTTGGAGAGCTGGTGCAGGAGGTCGAAGGCGGTGAGCTTCATGGTGAGCTTCTCATTGAAGAGCGAGCGCGACAGCTCGGCGTTCCACACGAGGTCGTCGGTGTTCATCATGTCGCTCTGGTAGCCTCGGCGTGAGAACATGCGCAAGTCGGTGCCGAGAAAGAGCTTCACCCAGGGTATGGTGTAGCGCAGATGGCCGCCATAGTTGTAGTCGAAGGCCGATATGCGCTCAAAGTTCCGGCGGTTGCCCGTAGCCAGTCGCCAGTTCACTTCGCCACGTATGCCTATGGTGAGCTTGTCTTTCTGGTATTCCAGACCCAGTCGCTCGTGGAGGGTCCAGTTGTTCACGGTGCTGGTTTGTTCTGTTTGTTGCTGTGACTCAGCGACATAGAGTATGTCGAAGTCGACGGAGTGGGTATACTCCACGTCGGCGCGCTGCTGCAGGGTGATGCGCTTCTTCTTGTCGAGTGGCGTCTCATAACTGCTGCCCATGCCCCAGTACCAGTTGCCGTCGATGTTGTCCTGCGTGTAGGTGTAGGCACCAGTCGTCTCATTGTAGAAAGAGCGGGTGCCTATGGAGCGCTGCGTCAGCCGGGCATTGCTCCAGATACTGAAGAATCGGCGCAGACTGTCGTTGTTGGCCATGAACGAAATGCTGAAGTTATGGCTTACGGTTGCCTTCAGAGCGGGGTTGTTAATGTGGGTTACCAGTGGATTGCTGGTGTCGTCGACGGGCATCAGGCTTGCAAGGCTTGGACGGCTCACGTTCATGGAATAGCTGGCACCGCGCAGTCCGCGCTTGATGCCCCATCGGTAGAAGCCGATGCTGGGGCTGAAATTGACGTAGCTGCGACGGGCAATGGTGTCGAGGACGTAGTCGAGATAGTCCAGTCGTTCGTTGGCCTTGCCTATAGGCAGGTAGAGGTAGAAATAGCCTTTCTCGTTGGACTTTTGGATGTCAAGTCCTGTGCTGTAGGTATTGGTGGTGTGCTTCTGCGTGTCGCTGTTGTCCCTGTCGAGCACACTCTGAAGTGCGTCATGGTTTGAGGGCAGCCATTCCGTCTGATGCTGGTCGGCTGCCATCTGCCCAAGCTGGTCGAGCCTGAATTTGTTGTTGGTGGCGTTGCTCTTCTCGTTTCTGTAGCGCAGGTAGGGCGATACATACCAGTTGTTGGGCAGTTGGAACGTGTAGCTGAAAGAGACTTGATAATGATGGCTGTCGTCGTGGGTGTCGCTATAGTAGTGGCGCAGGCCGGTCGAGTCGAGTTGGGCATAGTAGGTGCGGCTAAGACTGTAGCTGTCGTTGGGCTTGTTGCGGTTATAGCTTGCAGTGAGACTGACGTTGATATAGTCGCCCCACTCGAATTTCTTGCTATAGGCAAGTGTGCCGCTGATGCCGAACGCCCGGTAGCGGCCTACCGACTCGTTGAGGGTGCGGTTGACAATGGCCGAGCGGAAGGTGGAGTCCTGGCTATTGGCCGTTCGGTGGCCATTCACGTAGTTCGCCGACAGGTAGCCCCACAGGGTGAATGGCTTTTTCATGCTGAAGCGGTTGGTGGCCGAGAAGCGGAAGTCCTTTTGCAGGCTTCTCGACGCAGAGCCGCCAAGCAGGTTGCCCTCGGTGGCAAAACGCTCGGTCGACGTGCGTGTCTCGTTGTCGGCATCGCTCCAGTCGAAGGTGGCATCGAGTTCCTCTTCCCATCGCTTGTCTTTGTCTTCCGTCTCTAAGTGCAGGCCCGTCTGCTTCGTGGTGTGCAGTCCCTGCGGCATGTTGCTGGGTTGCCAGTCGCCGTCGCCGCCAGGCCGGCGATTCTCGTTAACGTTGTTGGTATTGGCAAAGACCGAGGCCCGCGAGTGGTCGTCGTAGTAGAGTCCGAACAGGCGGGCCATGTAGCGGCTGTCGGTGCCGCCGCCCGCCTCGGCGTTGGCCACATAGCCGCGGTTGTACTCACGCTTCAGCTGCACGTCCATCACGTAGTCCTTCTTCTCCACGTCGTGGCCTATAAGCTCGCTTTGCTTGGTCGACTTGTCGTAGACCTTGATGTTCTGCACGGTGAAATAGGGCAGGTTGTCGAGCATCACCTTGTTCTGGCCCTTGAAGAAGTCCTTGCCGTTGAGCGTCAGATAGTCTATCTTCTTGCCGTTGATGTAGATGTCGCCGTTGTCCTTCAGCTCGGCTCCCGGCATCTGGCGGATGAGGCCGTCGAGCATCGAGCCTTCGGGCAGGTTGAAGGCCGAGGCGTTATAGACGATGGTGTCGCCCCGATAGGCTATCTTCACCTTCGTGCCCGTCACCACCACGCCGTCGAGCTCGCTTTCACGCCAAATGTCGTCTTGCTTCTTCTTCATGAGCAGGCGGGGCAGCTCGAAGCTGTTGTTGCGGGCCAGATAGCGCAGATGGTAGTTCAGGAAAGCATCGTGGTAGCCCTCGCACGAGCCTTTGAGAATATAATGCCCCTGCTTGGCGGGAATCTTGAACTCGTAGTACGACTCGGTGCCCCACGTCCAGCAGGTCATGGTGTCTACCACGGTCGAGTCCTGTCGCATGAGTGTGATGAAAGCCTTCACCTTGGCTTTGGTAAACGAGTCGTAGACCTCGCCGTAGAGTCTCACCGTGCGTTCTTTCTTGGCATGCTTTACCGAATCGGTCTGTGCTGCCACCGGCAGTTGCAGGAGCATGCATAATAATAAGAGGAGGGCATTTTGTCTCATGGGGTGCAAAGGTAGCAAAATTATTTCAAACACACAAGCCCCCAATTGCATTTTTTACGAACCCCTTCTGGCCTTTTTGCTACAGGGCCTTTTTGCTACAACATCCATTCTGCAAAATGAAACAGCTGTGTCAAGGTCAGCCAATGATATGGCCAGAAATGCCCACCAAACGCATGCACAAAAAAAGCGATTTGTGTAAAAAAACGATGTCCAATGGGTCTGAAAGAAAAAAAATTGCACCCAAACGAAAAAAAAGTGGGGAATCGTGGTGGGAAGTGGGGAATTTTTCCTAACTTTGCACCGAAGTAACATTCACGTTAAATGCAAATGCGTTTTTTAGGTAACATAGAAGCCAAGACCGATGCCAAGGGGCGCGTGTTTCTTCCTTCCGCTTTCCGCAAACAGTTGCAGGTGGCAGGCGAGGAGCAGTTGGTGCTGCGTACCGACGTCCACGGCAAGTGCCTGGTCATCTATCCTGAGAGCGCATGGAACAAACGGCTCGACCAAATCTCGGCACACGTGTCGGAATGGGACGAAGACGAGCAGATGGTACTTCGGGAGTTTATGGCCGAGGCCGAGTTTCTCACACTCGACGGAAACGGCCGCTTTCTCATTTCAAAACGGCTTTTGCAGGCGGCAGGAATCGAACAGGCGGTGCGATTCATCGGCATGAACGACACCATCGAGATATGGGCACAGGAAAAGACAGAGAAACCCTTCTTGCCCCAAGCCGAATTCGCTTCTCGTCTGAAAGCCATCATGAGTAAGCCCCAAGAATGATGATTACCACAGCGGGAACATATCATAAGCCTGTATTATTACAGGAATGCGTCGACGGGCTGGGTATCCAGCCCGATGGCATCTATGTAGACGTGACCTTCGGCGGAGGCGGTCATTCCAAGGAGATTCTGCGCCGGCTGGGGCCGAAGGGCCGACTGTTCGGTTTCGACCAGGATGCAGATGCTGAAAAAAACATCATAGCCGATGACAGATTCACCTTTGTGCGCAGCAACTTTAGGTATCTGAAGAACTGGATGCGCTATTTCGAAGTGGAGCGAATCAACGGACTGCTGGCTGACCTGGGAGTGTCCAGCCATCATTTAGACGATGCCACACGCGGCTTCTCCTTCCGCTTCGACGATGCCCCGCTCGACATGCGAATGAACAAACGGGCGGGAAAAACGGCAGCCGACGTGGTGAACGACTACAGCGAGCAGCGGCTCGCAGACGTGTTCTATCTCTACGGCGAACTGAAGCAGGCACGTCGCATTGCTGCATCGGTAGTGAAGGTCCGGGGGCGGCAGCGCATTGAGACCACCACCCAGCTCATAGCAGCCGTGGAACAGCATTTTCCTCGCGAACGCGAGAAGAAGGACATGGCCAGGCTGTTTCAGGCTCTGCGTATCGAAGTGAACCAAGAGATGCAGGCGTTGAAAGAGATGCTCATGGGAGCACAAGAGCTACTGGCCGAGGGTGGCCGGCTGAGCATTATCACCTACCACTCGCTCGAAGACCGCATCGTGAAGAACATCATGCGCTCGGGCAATACGGATGGAAAGGTGGAACAGGACTTCTTCGGCAAGCTGAAATCGCCACTACACATTATTAATAATAAGGTGATAGTGCCCACCGACGAAGAGATGGAAAATAATCCGCGAAGCCGGAGTGCGAAACTGAGGGTGGCGGAGAAGGTGAAAAGTGAAGAGTGAAAAGTGAAAGGACTGATATATGGCAGAAAAGACAAAACCACAGGCCAATGACCAGGAGCAAGAGGCCATCGAGCTGATACTCCCCGTCGACGAAGAGACGGCAACGCCCACAGCGGCTCCCGACAAAGAGAATGAAGCCGCCTCGGATATGAGGCAAGCCTTGGAGCAACTGAAAGTGAAGGCAAGCGAGGACGATGATGCCCCCGTGGGTACGCTCACACTGAGGAAGGTGCTGGGCGGCGACATCCTCTCTGCCCGGCTCATGCGTTCGCAGGTGTGGCTGTTCATGCTTATCGCCGCCTTCATCACTGTCTATGTGGCCATGCGCTACCAGTGTCAGCAGGACGTGCTCGACATCAGTCGTTTAGAGAAAGAACTCACCGATGCCAAATACAAGGCTCTGGCCAGCAAGAGCGCACTCACCGAGAAGAGCCGTGAGAGCCACGTAGCCCGCGCCCTGAAAGCCTATAACGACTCTCTGCTGAAGCCGAGCGAGCAGCCGCCGTTTATCGTCAGCGTACCAGAAGATTGAAAAGTAAGAAGTGAAGAGACAGAACATTAGAGGAGGAACGTATGAGTAGGTTTGAGAAGAAAAAGGTTATGCCACGCTACCTCATCGTAGCGGTGTTTCTTACCTTGGCCGGACTTGCAGTCGTGGCCAAGGCCGGATATATCATGACTGTGCAGAAAGACTATTGGACAGTGGTGGCGGCCAGCCAGAAACAGCACAACGACACTGTGAAGCCTGCCCGAGGCAATATCCTGAGTTGCGACGGACAGCTGATGGCATCGAGCATTCCCAGCTATAAGGTCTATCTCGACTTCCAGCCAGGCAAGAAACGCGGCGAAGCGCTCGATACGGCTGCCGCCCATAAGCTCGACACACTCTGGACGGAGAATATCGATACCATTTGCAACAGTCTGCATGAGATATTCCCCTCACGGAGTGCCGCTGAATTCAAGGAACTCATACAGAAAGGACGCTACAAGCAGAATGGCGACAAGAGCATAGGTGCCCGCCACTGGGCCATCTGGCCACGGTTCATCGACTACAACACCTTCTTGCAACTACGCGCACTCCCCATCTTTTGCCTGCCTGTGAACAAAGGAGGTTTCCATTGTGAGAACTACACCGAACGACAGCAACCCTTCGGCTCGTTAGCCTCGCGAACGCTGGGCGGGCTGAAGAGAGCCTCCGACTCGGCCTACTACGGTCTGGAGCTATCCTACGACTCCATCCTGCGTGGCACTACGGGCATTGTGCGCTACCAGAAAGTGCGCAACAAGACGGTGACCTTCACCGAGATAGCTCCTGAGGATGGTGCCGACGTCATCACAACCATCGACGTGGGCATGCAGGATTTGGTAGAACGCTCGCTTATTGAAGAAATGAAGAAACCGCTGACCAACGGCGACATGGGTGTGGCCATCCTAATGGAGGTGAAAACTGGCGACATCAAGGCCATTGCCAGCCTGACCAAAGGCAAGGACGGGGAGTACCACGAATCGCAAAACCATGCTATCAACTACACCTGCGAACCAGGATCGGTGTTCAAGGTGGCCTCCATGCTGGTGGCTCTCGATGACGGAGTGGTCGACACGTCGTATGTCATACACACCGGCTGCGGCATCGCAAAGATGCACGGCCGCGACATGAAAGACCACAACTGGCGCAATGGCGGCTATGGCGACATCAATGTGGCTCGTACACTTGAGGTGAGTTCGAACATCGGCGTGAGCCATGTCATCGACAAGTTCTATGGGGCCAACCCCGAGAAATATGTGGAGGGCCTCTATCGCATTGGCATACACGACGACTTAGGGCTGGAGATACAAGGCTATGAAACGCCGAAGATACGCATGCCCCGCAAAAACAAGCGCGGACAGTATGAGAATTGGAGCAAGACGGCACTGCCTTGGATGTCAATAGGCTACGAGACACAGATTGCCCCCATCAATACCGTGACTTTCTATAACGCCATTGCCAACGACGGAAAGATGATGCGCCCACGCTTTGTGAAGAAGATTGTGAAGAACGGAGAGGTCATTGCCGAAACAAAACCTGAAGTGTTGCGCGAACGCATTGCCAAGCCGCAGACCATCAAGACCATGCAGACCGTGCTGCGACATGTAGTGAGTCAGGGTCTGGGCAGAAAAGCCGGCTCACGGTCGTTTGCCGTAGCAGGAAAGACGGGAACGGCTCAGGTGGCCGACCAGTATGGCGGCTACCATTCGGGCATCACCCGCTACTGGCTGTCGTTCTGCGGCTATTTCCCTGCCGACAATCCCCGCTACACCTGCATTGTCTGCATCAAGAAGCAGGGGCTGCCCGCATCGGGCGGCGGCATGTCGGGCGTGGCTTTCCACCACATCTCTGAAGGGGTGATGGCTCAGAGCCTGAAACTGCGCGTGGAGGATGCCCGCGACAGCACGTCGATACTGCTGCCCGACGTGAAGAACGGTAACGTGGCCGCTGCCGACTACGTGCTCGGCCAGCTGGGGGTAAAAACCGACGGAGAGGTAGGCACACTGCAAGGCGGCTCACAGCCCGTCTGGGGAAATGCCCAACGTCGGAAGAACGACGTACAGCTCACCAAGCAGAAACTGAACTACGAGCAGATGCCCGACGTGAAAGGCATGGGTGCCAGCGATGCCCTGTATCTACTGGAAGACCTGGGTCTGAAAGTACGGCTGAGCGGAAAGGGCCGTGTGCTTCATCAGAGCATCCCCGCAGGCTACGCATTGAGAAGTGGAATGACTTGTGACTTGCATTTGGAATAGAACATGACAATAATGGCAAACAACATGAAACTGAGTGAAATACTGACAAACATCAAGACGAAGGCCGTCATAGGCAATGCCGACGTAGAAATAACCGACGTGAACATTGACTCGCGCCGTGTGGCCCTTGGCCATTTGTTTGTAGCCATCAAGGGTACGGTGACCGATGGCCACAAGTTTATTGGCAAGGCCGTTGAGCAAGGAGCAGCGGCCGTTCTGTGTGAAGACCTGCCTGAAGAGAGGTGGGAGGAAGTGACATACGTGCAGGTAGAGTCGACCGAACTGTGCGTAGGTCCTGCAGCCACAGCCTTCCATGGCTATCCTTCCAAGCACCTGAAGCTTATCGGCGTGACGGGCACCAACGGCAAGACCACTATCGCCACCCTGTTATATAATATGTTTCGCAAGCTGGGCTACAAGTGCGGTCTGCTCTCGACGGTGTGCAACTACATCGAGGGCGAGGCCATCCCTGCCGACCATACCACCCCCGACCCGATTGAACTGAACCGCTTGCTGCGCCAGATGGTCGATGCCGGCTGCCAGTATGTGTTCATGGAGTGTTCGAGCCATGCCATAGCTCAGCACCGCATTGGCGGACTAACCTTTGCCGGCGGCATCTTTACCAACCTCACCCGCGACCACCTGGACTATCACAAGACCGTTGAGAACTATCGCGATGCCAAAAAGGCCTTCTTCGACATGCTGCCTCGTGAAGCCTTTGCGGTGACCAATGCCGACGACAAGAACGGCCTGTTTATGGTGCAGAACACCAAGGCCACGGTGAAGACCTATAGTACTCGCACCCTGGCCGACTTCAAGGCACGTATCATTGAATGCCACTTCGAGGGCATGTATCTGGAGATGGACGGCCATGAGGTGGGCGTTCAGTTCATTGGCAAGTTCAACGTGAGCAATCTGCTGGCCGTCTACGGTGCCGCCCGCATGCTGGGCGAACAGCCCGAGAACATTCTCTTAGTGCTGAGCACACTGAAGAGCGTGGCCGGCAGGCTGGAACCCATCCGTTCACAGGACGGAGTGACAGCCGTGGTCGACTATGCCCACACCCCCGACGCTTTGGAGAACGTGCTGCGAGCCATCCGCGAAGTGCTCGAGGGGAAGGAAGGAAAAATCATCACCGTTTGCGGTGCCGGTGGCAATCGCGACAAGGGCAAGCGCCCTCTCATGGCGCAGGAAGCCGTGAAGCAAAGCGACCGCGTGATTATCACGAGCGACAATCCGCGCTTTGAGGAGCCACAGGACATTATCAACGACATGCTGGCCGGGCTCGACCCGAAGCAGATGAAGAAGGTCATCTCCATCGTCGACCGCAAGGAGGCCATCAAGACTGCTGTTGCCCTGGCACAGAAAGGCGACGTGATTCTCATTGCCGGCAAGGGGCATGAGGACTACCAGGAAGTGAAAGGCGTGAAGCACCACTTCGACGACCGCGAGGTGGTGAGGGAGATTTTTGCGTCATAACGTCGAAATAACGAAATATCGCAATAACGAAATATCGAAAAAAATGCTATACTACATCTTTCGTTTCTTAGAACAGTTCAACATTCCAGGAAGCCACCTGTGGAGCTACATCTCGTTCCGTTCGCTCATAGCGCTCATCCTGTCGCTCATCATATCGGCCTGGTTTGGCGAGTACTTCATTAAATTCATGAAGCGTCGCAAAATATTCGAGACCGAACGCGACCCCGCCATCGACCCCTTCGGTGTCGAGAAGAAAGGTGTGCCCACCATGGGCGGCATCATCATCATTGTGTCAATCTTAGTGCCCGTATTGCTATTGGGCCGTATGCGCAACGTCTATCTCATCCTAATGATTGTCACCACACTGTGGCTTGGCTTCTTAGGCTTTTTGGATGACTACATCAAGATATTCAAGCGTGACAAGGAGGGGCTGAAAGGCAAATACAAGATTATAGGGCAGGTAAGCATTGGCTTCATTGTGGGCCTTACGCTTTGGCTCAGCCCCGATGTTGTGGTGAGGGAGAACGTAAATGTGGTGAATACCAACCAGGAAGTGGTGGTGAAGCACAATAAAGAAGCAGTGAAGTCGCTGCACACCACCATCCCGTTTATCAAGAACCACAACCTGAACTACTCTGAGGTGATGGGATTCTTCGGTAAATACAAGGTGGCGGCAGGCTGGGTAATCTTCGTACTGATGACCATCCTGGTAGTGACCGCCGTTTCGAACGGTGCCAACCTGAACGACGGCATGGACGGTATGTGTGCCGGCAACTCGGCCATTATCGGCGTGGCATTAGGCATCTTTGCCTACGTGTCGTCGCACATCGGCTATGCCTCCTATTTCGACATCATGTATATTCCCCGCAGCGAGGAGTTGGTAGTGTTTCTCTGTGCCTTTGTAGGTGCCATGATTGGCTTCCTTTGGTATAATGCTTTCCCCGCACAGATTTTCATGGGCGACACGGGTTCGCTGACCATTGGCGGCATTATCGGCGTGTGTGCCGTGATTATTCACAAGGAGCTGATGCTTCCCATTCTTTGCGGCATTTTCTTTGTCGAGAGCCTCAGCGTAATCATCCAGACGCAATGGTTCAAGTATCAGAAGCGGAAGGGTCGACGTGTGCGTGTGTTCCGTGCCACTCCCATCCACGACAATTTCCGCAAGCTCGACTCACAGCTCGACACAACGTCGGCCTACATCCTGAAAGGGTGGCCACACCGCCCGTTCCATGAGTCGAAGATTACCATCCGTTTCTGGATCACCACTATTATATTAGCAGCATTAACGATTATCACATTGAAAATCAGATAGAAGCTCATCCCCCTCCACAAAGGAGGGGAGCTAAAGAAGATAAAAATAAAAAAAATGAAAAATAGCGAGAACAACAACAGTAAGACTATTCAGTCCCCCCTTCCCTCGGGAGGGGCAGGGGGTGGGTGCCGAATTGTCGTCTTAGGTGCGGGCGAGAGCGGTGCCGGTGCAGCCGTTCTGGCCAAGAAGGAAGGGTTCGACGTGTTTGTCTCCGACATGTCGAAGATAGCTCCGCACTACCAGCAGATGCTCAATGAGCGCCACATTGCCTGGGAAGAAGGTCGGCACACGGAGGAAATGATTCTTAATGCCGACGAAATCATCAAGAGTCCTGGCATACCCGACACGGCGCCGATGGTCAGAAAAGCCATTGAGAAAGGCATCGGCATCATCAGCGAGATAGAGTTTGCAAGCCGTTACACCACGTCGAAGATGATCTGCATCACAGGGTCGAACGGGAAGACCACCACGACCTCGCTGATTTACCACATTTTCAAGGAGGCTGGCTACGACTGCGGCCTGGCCGGCAACATAGGCCATTCGCTGGCCTTGCAGGTGGCCGAAGAACCTCATGAGTACTACATCATCGAGCTCTCGTCGTTCCAGCTCGACAACATGTACGACTTCCGTGCCAATATTGCCATTCTGCTCAATATCACGCCTGACCACCTGGACCGCTACGACTTCAAGATGCAGAACTACGTAGACTCGAAGATGCGCATCATACAGAACCAGACCAGCGACGATGCCTTCATCTACTGGAACGACGACCCCGTCATCAAGAAAGAGCTGGAGAAGTATGACATCAAGGCCATTCAGTATCCCTTCTCCGAACTCAAGGAGAAAGGCTCCATCGGCTACATTGAGAAGGGGCAGTACGTGCTTGAGGAGCCTACGCCCTTCAACATGGAACAAGAGGCACTGAGCCTTACCGGCCGGCACAACATCTACAACTCGCTGGCTGCCGGCCTGGCAGGCAATATTGCCGGCATACGGAAAGAGGTAATACGCAAGTCGCTCGGCGACTTCCCCGGCGTGGAGCATCGCTTGGAGAAGGTGACGACGGTGCGTGGCGTACAATACGTAAACGACTCGAAGGCCACCAACGTAGATGCCTGCTGGTATGCGCTCGACTCGATGAAGACCCGCGTGGTGCTTATTCTCGGCGGCAAGGACAAGGGCAACGACTACGCGCCCATCGTCCCGCTGGTCAAGGAGAAGTGCTCGGCATTAGTCTACCTCGGTGCTGACAACACGAAACTGCACCAGAACTTCGACGCACTGGGCATACCCGTTCGCGACACCCACTCCATGAAGGAGTGCGTAGAGGCATGCTACGAGCTGGCCCAGCCTGGCGAAACGGTGCTTCTCTCTCCCTGTTGCGCCTCGTTCGACCTGTTCAAGAACATGGAAGACCGCGGTGAGCAATTCAAGGAACTGGTAAGAAACCTTTAAAAAGGATATTGTCGAAATATCGCCATATCGAAATGTCGTCATTCGAAATATCGTCATATCGAAATATCGTCATATCGAAATAAAAAATGAACAGGAAAATAGGCAATCTCTTCAAGGGCGACAAGGGCATTTGGATGGTGTTCTTGTTTCTCTGCATCATCAGTGTAGTCGAGGTCTTTTCGGCTTCGAGCACACTCAGCTATAAGTCCCAGAACTACATGGGGCCGCTCATCTACCACTCAGGCATGATTATCTTCGGCCTGTTTGTGGCCATTGTCACGCTCAATATTCCCTGCCGCTACTTCAAGCTTGCCACCCCCTTCCTGCTGTTCATTTCCTTCTTCACCCTGTTGTGGGTGCTCATAGGCGGCGAAAGCATCAATGGTGCCAACCGCGTGATTCGCCTGGCAGGCTTTACCTTCCAGCCCTCCGAGATTGCCAAAGGCACCCTGGTGCTGGCCACGGCACAGATACTGAGCGCCATGCAGCGCAGCGACGGCAGCGGGGCCGACCCGAAGGCCATGAAATATATTCTCTACCTCGTCATTCCCGCCGTGCTGCTTATTGGCAAGGAGAATCTTTCCACGGCTCTTCTGCTCTTCACCGTCATCTACATCATGATGTTCTTAGGGCGTGTCCCGCTCAAGCAGATGGGCATCCTCACGGGTGTCTCGGTGCTGCTGGCATCGCTCTTCCTCATCCTGGTGTTTACCATTGCCAAGCTCGACAAGGAGGGTCAGGAGATGGAGCAAAACCCAGAGCTGACGGAGAAGGTCATCGCCCAGCAATCCAACACCGAGAAGACGGCATGGGACAAGCTGACGCACCGTTTCTGGACGTGGAAGAACCGCATTGTGAAGAAGTCGGACAAGGGTGTTCCGGCCGAAGAGTATAAAGTGCGCGACGACAATTTCCAGGTGACCCATGCCAACATTGCCATTGCCTCGTCGAACATCATTGGCAAGGGGCCTGGCAATTCGACCGAGCGCGACTACCTGCCACAGGCATTCAGCGACTTCATCTACGCCATCATCATCGAGGAGATGGGCATTCTTGGTGCCATTGCAGTGGTGTTTCTCTATGTGGTGTTGCTGTTCCGCTGTGCGCGTATTGCCGGACAATGCGAGAACAACTTCCCCGCCTTCCTTGTATTGGGACTGGCGCTACTGTTAGGCATTCAGGCAGCCATCAACATGATGGTGGCCGTCGACTTCGGTATTGTGACGGGACAGCCACTGCCGCTCATCTCCAAGGGCGGCACATCGACCATCATCAACTGTGCCTATATCGGCGTCATTCTCAGCGTGAGCCGGAGTGCCAAGAAGATAGAAGCCAAAAGCTAATTAAAAAAAAGAAAGATATGGAAAAGGAACTACGAGTCATCGTCAGCGGTGGCGGTACGGGCGGCCACATTTTCCCCGCCGTGTCCATAGCCAATGCCGTCAAGGCCCTGCGCCCTGATGCCAAGATATTGTTTGTAGGTGCCGAAGGGCGCATGGAGATGCAGCGCGTTCCGGCCGCAGGCTACGAAATCAAGGGTCTGCCCATTCGCGGCCTTTACCGCCCCTTATGGAAACCGGCCAATGTGGGTGTGGCCATCGACTACCTGAAAAGCAAGTGGATGGCCCGCAAGATTCTGCGCCAGTTCCGGCCGCAGGTGGCGGTGGGTGTGGGCGGCTATGCCAGCAGTGCCACGCTGGGTGCAGCCTACGACATGCACATCCCCTGCTTAGTGCAGGAGCAAAACAGCTATGCCGGACTCACCAACAAGCGGCTGGCAGGCAAGGCAGCAAAGTTCTGCGTGGCCTATGAGGGCATGGAGCGCTTCTTCCCCAAGGAGAAGATCATGCTCACAGGCAACCCCGTGCGCCAGGACTTGCTGGCATCGAAGGTCACTCGCGAGGAAGCACTGGCATCGTTTGGTCTCGACCCACAGAAGCAGACGGTGCTTATAGTGGGCGGAAGCCTGGGGGCCCGCACCATCAACGAGAGCGTACTTCAGCATTTGCAGGACATTGCCGACAGCGGGCTTCAGTTCATTTGGCAGACAGGCAAGTACTACAGTGCCGAGATTGCCCGGCGGCTCGAGGCCGAAGGGAAACCCGCCAACCTTGTGGTCACCGACTTTATTGCCGACATGGCCGCCGCCTATCGCGCTGCCGACCTCGTGGTGAGCCGTGCCGGTGCGGGCAGCATATCAGAGTTCTGTCTGCTGGGCAAGCCAGTCATCCTGGTGCCCAGTCCCAATGTGGCCGAAGACCACCAGACCAAGAACGCCATGGCACTCGTCGACCGCAAGGCGGCCCTCTACGTCAAGGACAGCGAAGCCCCTGAAAAGCTGGTGCGCCTGGCCGTAGAAACGGTCAAGGATGGGCAGCTGTTGGCCTCGCTCCATGAGCATATCCTGCAGATGGCGCTGCCCAATTCTGCCGAGATAATTGCCCAAGAAGTCATCAGGCTGGCCGAAGAGGGAAAACAAGCAAGTTGAATTACCTCGTAATCCATGCTGAATTGGCTCGCAATTCATGCTCAATTACAACGCAATTCGTGCTGAATTACAGGCTAATTCAAGGCAGTTTGCAAAACACTGTAAGTCAAATAGTTACAAAACACAGTATATGGAGTTAAATAATATCAGAGCAGTCTATTTCATTGGTGCCGGAGGTATCGGCATGAGTGCCATTGCCCGCTATTTCATCAGTCGCGGACTGGTGGTGGCCGGCTACGACAAGACGCCGTCGGAACTCACCAAGCGACTTGAAAAGGAGGGCATGCTCCTGCACTACGAGGAGAGCGTAGAGAAGATTCCCTATGCCTGCCGCAAGAAGGAGTCGTGCTTAGTGGTCTACACTCCGGCCATTCCCGCCGACCATCTGGAACTGAAATACTTTCAGGAGCAAGGCTACGAGATTCAGAAACGCGCACAGGTCTTAGGCACCCTGACACGGCAGATGAAGGGCCTCTGCGTGGCAGGCACCCACGGCAAGACCACCACGTCGACCATGTGCGCCCACATCTTGCACCAGAGCAGCCTGGACTGCAACGCCTTCTTAGGCGGCATCTCGAAGAACTACGGCACGAACTACATCCTCTCCAAGTCGGACTACGTGGTGATTGAGGCCGACGAGTTCGACCGTTCGTTCCACCACCTCACGCCATTCATGACGGTCATCACCTCGACCGACCCCGACCATCTCGACATCTACGGCACGAAGGAAGCCTACTTAGAGTCGTTCCGCCACTACACCGAGCTCATTCAGCCGGGAGGAGCACTCATCGTTCACCGCAACTTGGAGATGCAGGAGTCGCTGCAAGAGGGTGTGCGCCGCTACGACTACAGCCGCGACGAGGGCGACTTCCATGCCGAGAACATCCGAATAGAGCGCGGCACCATTACGTTCGACTTCGTTTCGCCCATCGAGACAGTGCGCAATGTAGAGCTGGGACAGCCCATACCCATCAACATTGAGAACGGCGTGGCAGCCATGGCCATGGCCCAGCTGGCAGGCTGCAAGGCCGAAGAGCTGCGCACGGGCATGAAGACCTACGGCGGCGTAGACCGTCGGTTCGACTTCAAGATCAAGACCGACCGGCTGGTGTTGCTCAGCGACTACGCCCATCATCCGAAGGAGATCTACCAGAGTGCCCGCTCCATGCGCGAACTCTACAAAGACCGCCACATTACTGCCATCTTCCAGCCCCACCTCTACACCCGCACCCGCGATTTCTACAAGGACTTTGCCGATGCCCTGAGCCAGCTGGACGAAGTGATCCTGACCGAAATCTACCCTGCCCGCGAGCAGCCTATAGAGGGAGTGACCTCGAAACTCATCTACGACAACCTGAAACCCGGCGTAGAAAAGCAGCTCATAGGCAAGGACGAGGTCATTCCTCTGGTGAAGAGCCGCTCGTTCGACGTGCTCATCATCCTCGGCGCCGGCGACCTGGACAATCAGGTGCCGCAGATTGCCCGCATATTGTCAAGCAAGAAACCGTAACGAGCAAAACAGAAAAACTATGGGGTGGAATTGGAAAAAAACCGCAATCATAGCCATCGACGTCATCATCGGCGGCTATCTGATACTGGCTGTCACTGCCTTTAACAAGCCCGACGAGCGGGCAAACGTATGCACCGAGGTGCCCATCACGATAGAAAAGGAGAGCGTCGACGGCTTCCTCAGCGTCGACAAGATACAGTTGCTGCTGCAACAGCAGCACATCTATCCGATGTCGGAGCCTATGGACAAAGTGAACACACGGCTCATTGAAGAGACCCTGCAGGCCAACGCACTCATTGACCGAGCCGAGTGCTACAAGACGCAGACGGGCCGTGTGTGCATCAGCATCAAGCAGCGCATACCCGTGGTGCGTGTCATGGCACAGAACGGCGACGACTATTACGTAGACTGCAGGAACGAGCTGATGCCCCACCACAGCTACACCTGCCACACGCTGGTGGCCACGGGTGCCATTACCAAGCGCTACGCCCAGACGGTGCTTGCCCCGCTGGCCCGCACCGTGATAGCCGACAACTTCTGGAAGAACCAGATTGTACAGATTAACGTGCTCGACGACGGCTCGATAGAGCTGGTGCCACGGGTGGGCGAGCATATAGCCTATCTGGGCCAGCCCGTCAATGTAGAGCACAAACTCGACCGTCTGCGCAAGTTCTACCGATACGGCCTGAGCCAGGCGGGGTGGAACCACTACTCAAGGGTGAGCGTAGAATTCGACAACCAGATTATCTGCAAGCGCAAATAGAATGGTGGAAAATGGAAAGAGAATAGTGAAAAGTGAATAGAGAACAGTGAATAGTAAAATCGTAAATAACAGAGGTATGGCAGAACTAAAAGAATTCATCGTAGCATTTGAGCTCGGTTCATCGAAGGTGACGGGCATCGCCGGACAAAAGAAGCCCGACGGCAGCATCAGTGTGCTGGCACTGGCCAAGGAAGAATCGTCGTCGTTCATACGGAAAGGAGTGGTCTATAACATAGACAAGACGGCCCTCTGTCTGGCCAATATCAAGAAGAAGCTCGAGGCACAGCTACACACCCAGATTACGCAGGTGTTTGTGGGCGTGGGTGGCCAGAGCATCCGGGGCGTACGCAATGTGGTGGCCAAGGACTTGCCCGCCGAAAGCATCATCACCCAGGAAATGGTGATTGAGCTGATGGAGACCAACCGCAATCTGGACTACCCCGACCAGAAAATTCTCGACGTGGCCGAGCAGGAATATCGCGTCGACTCACAGCTGCAGCTCGACCCCGTGGGCATCCGTGCCTCGCGGTTAGAGGGCAACTACCTGAACATCCTGGAACGCAAGTCGTTCTTCCAGAACCTGAACAAGTGTTTTGAGACTGCCGGCATCAAGGTGGTCGAGATGTATCTGGCACCGCTCGCCCTGGCCAATGTGGTGCTTACCGAGGCCGAGAAGCGCTCAGGATGCGCCCTCGTCGACATTGGTGCCGACACCACTACCGTCTCGGTGTTCTCCAAGAACGTGCTGCGCCATCTGGCCGTCATCCCCCTTGGCTCGAACAACATCACCAAGGACATTGCCTCGCTACAGATGGAAGAGAGCGATGCCGAGAAGATGAAGCTGAAATATGCCTCGGCCTATACCGACAACAACGACATCGACGACACGCTGAAATACTCTATCGACCAGGAACGACAGGTGGAAAGCCGCAAGTTTATCGACATCGTCGAGGGACGTCTGGAGGAGATAGTGCTCAACGTGCGCGAACAGATTCCCAACGAATACTACGACAAGCTGCTGGGCGGCATCATCCTGACAGGCGGCGGCGCCAACATGAAGAACATAGAGAAAGCCTTTGCCTACCACACCCGCATCGAGAAAATACGTACGGCTAAGTTTGTCACCCTCGCCATCAATTCCAACCATGAGAGCATCAAGGCCCACAACGGCATGATGAACACCCTGTTAGGACTGCTGGCCAAGGGCTACATCAACTGCGCAGGCGGCGAAATCAATCCTAACGGCGACCTCTTCAGCGAGGTAACTCCCAACCAGCCCGACACACCCGACCGTACGCCACGACAGGCCCACGAGGCCGGCCCCGGCGTCATACGCACCGAGCAAGAAGAGAAGCTGGCCGAAGAGGAAGCCCGTCGCAAGCGTGAGGCCGAAGAGGCCGAAGCCGCCCGACAGGCAGAAGAGCAGCGCAAGAAAGACGAGGAAGAACGCGAAGCCGAGCGCAAACGCAAACGCCAGAACAGCTGGTGGAACAAGCTGGCCCGCAAGGCCAAGCAGTTCGGCGAAGACATGGTCAGCGACGAATAGAATCTCCTTTAGCGAATTATCGAAATATCGAAATAACGAAATATCGAAATATCGAAACAATATGGATACTCCTGATATTCTTGACTTCGGCATTCCCGAAGAGAAGCACAGCATCATCAAGGTCATTGGCGTAGGCGGCGGTGGCGGCAACGCAGTGAACCACATGTATCGCGAAGGCATTCACGACGTGACCTTCGTAGTTTGTAACACCGACAATCAGGCACTCAACGACTCGCCCGTGCCCGTCAAGCTGCAGCTCGGCCACGAGGGCCTCGGAGCAGGCAACCGTCCGGCCAAGGCCAAGGCTGCAGCCGAAGAGAGCATCGACGACATCAAGCGAATGCTCAGCGACGGCACACGCATGGCCTTCATCACTGCCGGCATGGGCGGCGGAACAGGCACAGGCGCCGCACCGGTCATTGCCCAGGTGTCGAAGGAGATGGGTATACTCACCGTGGGCATCGTCACCATCCCCTTCCGCTTCGAGGGCAACCGCAAAATCGACCAGGCTCTCGACGGTGTCGAGGAGATGTCGAAACACGTCGACGCCCTCCTCGTCATCAACAACGAGCGTCTGCGCAGCATCTATCCCGACCTCTCGTTCATGGCCGCCTTTGGCAAGGCCGACGACACGCTCAGCATCGCAGCCAAGTCTATCGCCGAAATCATCACCGTCCACGGCGTGATGAACCTCGACTTCAACGACGTGAAGACCGTGCTCGAAAATGGCGGTGTCGCCATCATGTCGACGGGCTATGGCGAAGGTGAGGAGCGCGTGAAGAAAGCCATCGACGATGCGCTGAACTCACCCCTGCTCAACGACAACGACATCTTCAACTCGAAGAAGATTCTGCTCAACATCTCCTTCTGCGACCAGAAAGACTCGAAGGACAACTTCATGATGGACGAGATAAACTACGTACACGAGTTCCTCGCCAAGTTTGGCGACTTCGAGATAAAGTGGGGCGTGGCCAACGACCCCGAACTGGGCAAGAAGGTCAAGGTGACCATCCTGGCCACTGGCTTCGGCATGAGCAATGTCGACGGCATGCAGGAGCGTCTCACCAAGCTCTCGCGAGAGGATGCCACCAAGCTGGCCGAACAGCAGGAGCGCGAGGCCCGCAACATAGACCGTCGCGAGAAGTTCTATGGTGGCGACAACACCAGTCGCCGCGTGAAGCGCCGCCCCAACATCTACATCTTCCGCTCGGAAGATCTCGACAACGACGATATCATCTCGGCCGTAGAACAGACCCCCACCTACAAGCGCACACGCGAGGTGCTCGAAAGCATCGGCCAGACCATCACACCGCCTGCCGCCCAGCAGACCGAAGCGTCGCCTGCCGACGTCGGCGGCGTCATCAGTTTTGTGTAGCAACCAGACCTTCAGCTGGGTCACCAGCCTGGTCACCACACTCCGACAGCAGTCACACTCTGTTTCAGGCAGCCCGAAAGCCAACACCTGCGGCTTGTCCCGTGTGTCAATTCGCATTTGGCCTGTTGTCGTGTATAGTATAGTCTTTTGGGTCAAGGCTACCACCAAAAACGTTTTGCAGCGCCAATCTCTGAGATAATTCCAGTGATTGACGCTGCAAAGCGTAATGCAATTTTTCAGGCCTGCACGGAAACCACTTGTAGTCCGTGAAGCGCATTACAAATGCATCTATTCTATACGGTCGGATTGCAGAGCGTCAAATGTGTTCCAAGATTGCCGATTTTTTAGACGCATCAGACTGTCGAACATGCACTAACGTACTTTTTCGATGCTGGTCACGCCGTTGCCAATGGTGACGCTCGTCAAGGCAGAACAATCAGAGTATTTGCAAGTCTTTTTTCTATCAGCTATTTATATCTTAAGCGATAGAAAAGTGGTGTCGTGGATTCTATAGAGGTTTTTTACCGCTTATTTCCCTTCTTGTCCTCTGTGATTCCCTTGATGCAGGCATTTAACCAGATGCGGTATCCCTGAGCCAGGCCATTTTGTGTGCCTATCCACACACGCTGCTTAGAGTCAACAAATGCGCAGTTGAACTTCTGTGACAGTCCAGCGGGTAGCAGTCCAAAGGCTGTAATGCTGTCGGTTTGAAAGTCGATGCAGAAAATGCCATTTTGAGTCAGTACGGCAGCAACAGTCGTCTTGGGCAGCAGACAAGCATCGATGATTGTGCGATAACCCTCTATCTGTGGCAGTTTTTCGTTCAACGGGAGGAACTCGTGTTTATCTGGGAACAAATAGCCCAGATAATGGAGGTGGTTGCCAACCAACAGACGGCCATCGGGCAGTGGACGGGCAAAGCGTACCTGCGAATGAATGAACCCGCTGACATTCTGATGATTATATTGTTCCAACTTCCCGTGGTCATAGCAATACAGACCGTTCTGCGAACTGAGCAAGACAGGTGCCGGCAACTTCAGCGGCGGCTACGGCATCTTCGTGCAGAACGGTGCCAACTACTTCACCAATGCCAACAAGGCCGCGGGCAGCAATATCCGTACTGCCACGAACGGTCGCTCGACATACGAGGCCCAGGTGTTCTACTATGACGGCTCACGCTATGCCGTATATTGAATATTTAACGAACTATTGTTGAAATGTTGAAATGTTTAAATGTTGTATTTTGCGCTTTCCGCAGAATCTTCGGTGTTTCGCGTGATTTCGGGCAAAAAGACACCCCAAGTATACCT
>CAJONO010000148.1 GCA_905235905.1 uncultured Prevotella sp. | reverse complement strand
GGTCGGCATTCAGCACCTGCGGAGCGTGCTGCCATAATTCGTGAAATTCGATTACAATCCTTCATACTTGCGGAAATAGGAATTCGTACAATTCGTGTAATTCGTGGTTCTTATGAGCTTCAGAAAGTTGATTTTGTCTGCAACGCTACATGAATGACCATAAATGAACATGAGAATTGTCGTGCAATTGATGCTTAATTGTCATGCAATTGATGCTTAATTGTCGTGCAATTGATGCTTGATTGTCGCGCAATTGATGCTTGATTGTCGTGCAATTAATGCTGAATTGCGGGCAAAGAGAGAGGCCCGCCCTTGGTGGGCAGGCCTCTTGTCTGGTAGATAGAAGAGATTACTTGCGAATCTTCTTAATCAGCGTAGCACCATTGCTGAAGGTAACCTTCTGAATCATGATGCCCTTCTGAGCATAGGTAGCCTTGCGGCCGTCGAGCGTGAAGTACTCAACCTGGATAGCGTTCTGTCCGTTGACGTTCTCGATGCCCGAAGGATCGCCATCAACAGTCTTGGCACTTGCGTTGCCGAAGTAGGTCAGTGTCCAGTTGTCCCAGATTGTCCAGTTGTCGGTCAGGTCGGTGGTCTTCTTCAGGCCGATACGCAGCGTTGCGCCTTCGGGCAGCTTGAAGATGACGCCCTCGTTGAGGTACTTGCCAGCGTCAAACTCGTAGCTTGCGGTTGTCATGTTGTTGGCAACAGCCAGTCCGGGAGTACCAGCCTCGTCGTCAGCCTCAACGACAGTCACATAGCCGTCAGAACCTACATTGTCCTCGCTTGCCTCAGCGGCCAGACGAGCCATCGGCTTGCTGAAGGTGACGGTGTCGCCCTCGAGAGCAGTCATGGCATAGATGAATGCGTGGTTCAGTGAGTCAGAATTCTCTTGGTATGCCTTGTAGTCGGCAGCAGCAGAGCCAGCGCGATAGAAGCCCTGAACGCCCAGCTGATAGGTTCCTGCGGGCAGGCCGACGATTTCCTGGTAGTAGTCGAAGTTCTTACCGAAGATCTCGGCATTGAAGCCATCACCGCTCCAAGAAGCAGCAGTGCCGCTCCAGCCAGAGACACCCTCGTCGTAGGTGGGGTTGATGATGACGCTTGTCATGTCGACAGGATTGTCGTCGGTAGCGTTGGAAGCGTCACCGGGGATGCCCAACTTGGTAATCATCTTGGCAATCTGCTCCAGCAGGCCAGCCACATCGGCATCCTCATACTGATGGTTCTCAACGCCGGCCTTAATCTCGTTGTAGAGAGCCGTAGCCTCGGCCTTGGCAGCATCGTTGTCAGAAGCCCAGATCTTTGCGTTCAGACCGTTCGTATCGTCTTCAAGAGCAGTCTCAAGCTCGGCGAAGACAGCTACAGACTCGGTGATGGAAGCAGCAACGTCGGTAATCTCGGCCAGCATCCGGAACATGGTCTTGCCGTCGCCAGAAGCCTTTGCCTCGGCAGCCTTTGCGTTCAGAGCTACAGCCTGCTCATAGATAGTCTTGCCCATGGCCTTGTCGGTGCTAATCTGCTCCAGAGCCTTGTCGAGTGCGGGCTGCACATATTCAACTTCATAGCCCTGATAGGTCAGTTTGAAGTTATCCCAGATGCACCACCAGTTCTCGGTGTCGTCAGTCTTCATCTTGCCCTTCACGCCAATGCGCATCACGTCGCCGGCCTTCACCAGACCGAAGGTGCTCATCTTGTACATGCCCCAACCGAAGCACTGAGCGGCACCACCCATAGAGTTGGGATAGTCGTAGCCACCCTGAGTCTCTATAGTCCAGCTTTCAACCGTGGTATATTGATATTCCTCGCCAGTTTCAGGATTGATGGGACGGGTCTCAGAGTAGACGCTGGGGAACACGTCGGTAGAGTTGTTCATGTAGAGGTGGACGGGGATGATGGAAGGATCGACCTCGTCGGGACGGTTATAGCCACTATTCTCGCAGCGCACGAAGCCCTGTGCCTCAATCACATAGACACCCTCGGGTGCGTTGGTCACTTCCTGGTATACGTCGAAGTCGTGGCTGTGCCAGCTCTCGAAGCAGTAGTTCATCTCACCAAGAGCAGAAACCATCAGGTCGTAATTGTCCTTTCCGAGAGGACCAGCAGTCACGTTACCAACATCCTTCTTGACAGTCCAGCCGGGAGCCTCGCCAGTACCAGTGTTCACGTTGCACTCCTCGAAGTTGGCGTTCTTCAGGAAACGAGTCACGTCGTCACCAACCTTGATGCCTTCCTTGGCCTCTGTCTCGATACGTGTGGCAAGAGCCTCCAGATAGTCGAGTTCTTCCTGCAGCTGATCGTTGGTCAGGCTGTGCTCCTCAGTAATGGTAGTAAAGCCTGTTCCTTCGTCCAAGTCGCCCTTGACATCCTGCTCCACATAGTCGGTCAGTTCGCCAACAGACTCGCAGAATGAGTATTCGTCGTTTGTGCTGTACTTTTCAAAATAGGCGTTTGCCGTCTGCACATACTTTTTCCAGAGTTCTATGTTCTTCTGCAGGTTGTTGTAGGCAGCATCGATGTTGTCAAGATACTGGTTCACCTCGGCAAGGCTCGAAGCAGAAGGAGTAGAGGTAAGCAGGTTCTGGTAGGCAGTCAGGTAAGCCTCGGTATAGAGGGCATCGTCCTCGATAGCCACCTCGCCGAAGTTCTTCATGGCCTCGGCCAGATAGAGCTGGCAAGCGTCGGCAGCTGCACCGTAGTAGGTCAGCGAGAAGTCGTCGAAGAGGCTCCAGTCGCCGTCGATGGTGCTGCTCTTGCGCACACCGAGACGCAGCGTGTCGGTCTCAGCGTTCACGGCGATAAGCACCTTGTTGTCATAGAGATTGAGGGTGTGCATGTAGTACTCGCCTGCCTCCATGTTGTTGGGGATGATGTAGGTGGTCACTTCGCCAGTTTCCTCGTCGGTATCTTCGCATTGAGAAGTACTGCCAGGACCCGAATACTCGGTAAGCATGGCCGTGCAGGGCGAAACGATGGCAGCCTCACGCTCCACGCCGCCTACCTTGGCATACAGCTTAGCATACTTCGACTTGGCGTTGCCTTCCTTGTAGTTGTCCCATGCAGGCTGTGCATTGCCGGCACGATAGAATGCCTTCACGCCAACTGCATAGACGCCGGGCAGCAGACCGCCGTTCACGTCCTGATAGGTGTCGTAGGTCTTGTTGTAGTGCTCAGCGTTCTCCTTCGGTCCGTATGAGCCGAATGCGGTGCCGCTCCAACCTGTGGTCAGGTCATCGCCCTTGAAGTCGTAGTTCTTCAGGAACTTGTCGTTCACCACAACGGGCTTCTCAACGGTTGCGTTGGCATATTCGCCTTCAACCAGCTCTTGCTTGCGCTTGTCGATGGCAGCCTGGGCAGCTGTGACGGCAGCGGTAAGCTCGTCCTTGGTGCTGGCCGTATTGTTATAGATGGCCAACTGATCGGCAATAGCAGCACCGATTTCCTCACCCTCTACGAGAAGGGCATACAGTTTCTGAGCCTGGAAGAAACACTCCACACCGTCGGTGTACTTTGTGTAAGCATCAGATGCTACGAATGCCTCGTAAGACTCAACGGTCACAGCCTGCCAGTCGATGCAGGTGCCCTCAGTGTCGGGGGCAATCATACGCAGCACACTGCTGTTCTTATCGCCTGCATAGTCGCCAGTCCATCCGATGTACTTGCCTTCATAGTCGGGCAGGTCTGCAATGAGGGCCACGTTCTGGAAACGAACATAGTTGCCCACAATCTCGAACGTCCATGAGTAGTTGCCCTGAGAGGCATGGTCTACCCATGTAGAGCCGCCGTCGTCGGTAAACAGGTTGTGGTTGCCAGTTACGTCGGTGCGGTCGGCGTTGTTCACATAGTTCCACAGTTCGTAAGAGCCTTCGGGGGCGTCTTCCTCAGTGGCAACGTCTACCCAGAAAGGATAGCCGAATGTCCTGACGCTGGCACAAGTGTTCCAAGAGTTGCCGCTGGCAAAGAACATCTTGGCACCAGGATTGTAGAGGTAGAAACGCTTGGGTTCGCCACTCTCATCATCGTATTCATCAGAGAAGGTGGTGAACTCCAACCCCTGTGGCTCTGGCATTGACCATTTGCCTTCGGGCACTTCAGCCTTTGCACTGCTGGCTATTCCGAGCCAAAGTGCTGTCAAAACGAGTAGTTTTGAAATTTTCATAAGCTTAAAAGTTTTTAGTAAAGTTAATAAAAAAAAGTAATTATTCAGCGTCTTAGCCGCCCCCGTTTTGGCAGGAAACGGCCTATTCGGGTGCAAATATAAGCAAAAAAATGGAAACTTGTATCTTTTTTTGCTTTTTTTTAATATTTAACTAAAAATAGTCTGCTCGAAACCATTCAGCGAATCTACATGAATTATGCTTTTAGAAACAAATTAGCACAAATTGGCATAAAAATACAGTTTTCACGATGCCCTTCTTCGAACACGAATCTCACGAATCTGACGAATCTCTATTCTTGTCATGCGCAACAACTCCTGTTGTTTTGAGAGGAACATAAATCTACACAAATCTTACACAATATCTTTATCATGCGCAGCCATTTATGTTAGATTTACGGAGATTTATGTTCTCTTCTTATCACGCGCAGCCATTTATGTCAGATTTACGGATATTTATGTTCAAAAGTTTAATTCGTTTCTTTCGAACACGAATCTCACGAATCTGACGAATCTCCATTCTTGTCATGCGCAGCCATTTATGTTAGATTTACGGAGATTTATGTTCAAAAGTTTAATTCGTGTTATTCGTGTTATTCGTGTTCGTAAAAAAATCACGATCTTGTTTTGAGAGGAACATAAATCTACACAAATCTTACACAAAATCTTTATTTATGCCAGATTTACGGAGATTTAT
>CAJONO010000147.1 GCA_905235905.1 uncultured Prevotella sp. | reverse complement strand
GGCATGACGTGCGAGTTCTCAAGGTGGAAGTTGTCGTTAGGGCCGTAGAGGTTTGTGGGCATCACGGCAATGTAGTTGGTGCCGTACTGCAGGTTGTACGACTCGCACATCTTCAGGCCTGCAATCTTCGCGATGGCATACTCCTCGTTGGTGTACTCGAGCGGTGAGGTGAGCAGGCAGTCTTCCTTCATGGGCTGCGGTGCGTTCTTCGGGTAGATGCACGTAGAGCCGAGGAAGAGCAGCTTCTTCACGCCGTGGGCGTAGGCCTCGCTGATGACGTTGCACTGAATCTTCATGTTCATCATGATGAAGTCGGCGCGGTAGAGCGAGTTGGCCATGATGCCGCCCACGAAGGCGGCGGCGAGCACGACGGCATCGGGGCGTTCCTCGTCGAAGAAGCGGCGCACGGCCACTTGGTCGGTGAGGTCAAGTTCTTTGTGGCTGCGGCCTACGAGATTGGTAAATCCCCGCTGCAGGAGGTTGTTCCAGATGGCAGAGCCCACCAGGCCGTGGTGGCCTGCTACGTAGATTTTAGAATCCTTGTCCATTACTTCACAATACCTTTCTCTAAATACTCGGCCAGATTCGTGCGCACCTTGGCGGCGGCGCCCTCGGCGGCAACCTTGGCCATGTCGCTCTCGACCATGATCTTCACCAGCTCCTCGAACGAGGTTTTGTTCGGGTTCCAGCCCAACTTGGCCTTGGCCTTGGTGGGGTCGCCCCAGAGGTTGACCACGTCGGTAGGACGGTAGAAGTCGGGCGACACCTCGATGAGCACGTCTCCAATTGAGAGGTGAGAGGTGAGAGGTGAGGGGTGAGAGGTGAGAGTTGAGAGTTCGGGATCAAAGCTCTTGATAATACCTTTCTCATTTTCTCCTTCACCCACGAACTCCAGTTCGATGCCCACATGCTTGAAGGCATAGTAGCAGAACTCGCGAACGGAGTGCTGCACACCAGTGGCAATGACGAAGTCCTCAGGCTTCTCCTGCTGCAGGATGAGCCACATGCACTCCACGTAGTCCTTGGCATAGCCCCAGTCGCGCAGTGAGCCGAGGTTGCCTAAGTAGAGCTTGTCCTGCTTGCCCTGCTTGATGCGGGCGGCGGCCAGCGTGATCTTACGGGTGACGAAGGTCTCGCCGCGGCGCTCGCTCTCGTGGTTGAAGAGGATGCCTGAGCAGCAGTACATGTTGTAGGCCTCGCGATACTCCTTGACAATCCAGAAGCCGTACTGCTTGGCCACGGCGTAGGGCGAATAGGGATGGAAGGGGGTGTTCTCGTTCTGCGGAACCTCTTCTACTTTTCCATAAAGCTCGGAGGTAGAAGCCTGATAGATGCGGCAGGTGTCGGTAAGTCCCAGCAGGCGAACGGCCTCCAAGACACGGAGCACACCCACGGCATCGACGTCGGCCGTGAACTCAGGCGAGTCGAAGCTGACCTGCACATGGCTTTGTGCTGCCAGATTGTAGATTTCCGTTGGGCGCACTTTGCTGACTACGCCCAGCACACTCATCGAGTCGCCAAGGTCGGCATAGTGCAAGTGGAAATTGGGCTGACCTTCCAGGTGGGCAATACGCTCACGGAAGTCAACCGACGAGCGACGGATAGTGCCATGCACATCATAGCCTTTTTCCAAGAGAAACTCGGCCAGATACGATCCGTCCTGACCAGTAATACCAGTAATTAGAGCAACTTTTTTCATAAACTTCGTTTTTTATTATTCATTATTCTGGTGAAAACCATCAGTTTTCACCACTGAATTGCTTGATGCGCTGTTCCTCAGAGAGCTTGCATATTAATAAGGTGTCGTTGTTCTCGGCCACGATGAAACCATCAAGCCCCTGAACCACCACCTTCTTCTCCTGCGTGGTGTGAATCATGCAGTTGTGGGTCTCGAACACCTGTACGTTCGGACCTATGAGGGCATTGCCGTAGAGGTCGTGCTTGGAGAGCGTCTGCAAGGAACCCCATGTGCCCAGGTCGCTCCAGCCGAAATCGGCAGGACTGACGAAGATTTCCTCGGCTTTCTCCATGATGGCATAATCGACCGAGATATTCTCACAAGTGGGGAACTTCTCGTTGACGACAGCCTGTTCCTGTTCGGTGCCATAGACGGGCAGCATTCCTTCGAAAATCTTGGCCAGCTTAGGCTGATACATGCGGAAGGCATTGACGATGGTGTTCACGTTCCAGATGAAAATGCCTGCATTCCAGAAATAGTTGTTGTGGCTGATATACTCCTTGGCAGTTTCCAGATCGGGCTTCTCGCGGAAGGAGTCAACGCGGAAGATGCCCTTGTTCCTGAGCGACGGCGAGGCCAGGTTGGCCTGAATGTAGCCATAGCCCGTCTCAGGACGTGAAGGCTTCATGCCCAAGGTGACGATAGCATCGGTGTCGGCCGTAAATTTCATGCACTCGGTAATGACACGCTGGAATTCCTGAATGTTCATGACCACATGGTCGCTCGGTGTCACTACGATGTTGGCCTTTGGGTCTTTCTTCTTGATGCGCCATGAGACGTAGGCTATACATGGCGCGGTGTTACGCCTGCAGGGTTCGCAAAGGATGTTGCTGCGGGGCATTGTGGGCAATTGCGAGGCCACAATCTCGGCATATTTCTCATTGGTCACCACCCAGACATTTTCCGGGGCAACCATGTCGCCAAAGCGCTCTACGGTGAGCTGTAGTAGCGTTTTTCCTGTGCCAAGCACATCGATAAACTGTTTAGGACACTCCGTTGTGCTCATGGGCCAAAAGCGGCTTCCCACACCACCGGCCATAATCACAAGATGATTGTTGATTCTTGCCATAATTCCATGCTTTTAAAATAATCGGCAAAATTAATCAAAAAAAACGAATGGAGCAAGAAAAATGCAAGGAATCTGCTTAGCGTTGAATTTCTTTCAACCGTTCACAGGCCGAAGAAACCGCCTATCTGGAAGACGAGTGCCGAGACGAGCCATGCCAGAACAGTAGTGTAGCCGGCAGCAAAGAATGCCCACCTCCAGGACGACGTCTCATGTCGGATGGCAATAACCGTGGCGATGCAGGGGAAGTAGAGCAGGATGAAGAGCAAGTAGCAATAGGCGGTGAGGGGGGTGATGCCATCGTTCATCATGAGCAAGCGCAAACGGGTATATTTCTCACTGTCGTCACTGAACGTGTCGTCGTCGGCAAAGGAGTCGTCGCCACTGTAGAGTACGCCTATCGATGAGGCCACAATCTCCTTGGCCCCTACGCCAGCCAGGAGGCTCACGTCGAGTTTCCAGTTAAAGCCCTGGGGCTTGAACACTGGTTCCACAGCCCTGCCCAGTTTGCCTATGTACGACTGCTCTTGCTGTTGCTGCGGGGTGAGAGCATCGTTATGGGGATAGTAGCCCAGTGCCCAAACAATGACAGAGGCCACGAGAATCACGCCGCCCATCTTCTTCAGATATTCCTTGCCTTTCTCCCACGTGTGGCGACCAATGGCTTTGGCCGTAGGCCAGCGGTAGGGCGGCAGCTCCATGACGAAAGGCGTGTCGTCGCCCTTCATGACGAAGGTGGCAAACACCTTGCTCACCAGGACCGACATGACAATGCCGATGACATAGAGCGACAGCATGACCCACGAACGGTAGTGGAGGGAGAAGAACGTGCCTACAATCATAATATAAATAGGTAGGCGTGCCGAGCACGACATGAAGGGAATGATCATCATCGTAATCAGCCGCGAACGCCTACTTTCGATGGTGCGGGTGGCCATAACGGCAGGCACGTTGCAGCCGAAGCCCATGATAAGCGGTATGAACGACTTTCCATGGAGTCCCATCTTGTGCATGAGCTTGTCCATGATGAAGGCGGCCCGGGCCATATAGCCAGAATCTTCCATCAAGGAGATGAAAAAGTAGAGGATGAGTATCTGCGGCAGGAAAACGATGACCGAGCCAACACCCGCAATGGCACCGTCGACTACCAGCGAGCGCAGCGGCCCATCGGGCATGGTACGCCCCACCCAATTGCCTATCCACTCTACGGCAGCCTCAATCCAATCCATGGGGTACTGTCCCAGCGAGAACGTCGTCTGGAACATGATGAAGAGCAGGAAGAAGAAGATGGGGAAGCCCAGATATTTATTGGAGAGCACACGGTCGATGAGGTGGGTGGTGCGATAGGTGTCTTTCTTCGACCCCGTCAGGTACTCCGCCTCATGCAACGCGCCGTTGATAAAGCCGTACTTCGCGTCCATGATGGCCGTCTCGGCATCCTGTCCCGTCTCTTCCTTTACACGGGTGGCAGCAGCGTCGCGAGCTGCCAGCAACCGTTGGCGCTCTTCGGGCTTATGCTCGTCGGCCAGGTGCTGGCCGATGTATTGCAGCACGTCGCTGTCGTGCTCAAGCAGCTTAATGGACAGATAGCGCGTAGAGTAGCGCTGGCGTATGTGCTCGTCGGCTTTCAGGTATTTCTGTATCTGACTGATGCCGTTCTCTATCTCATGTCCGTAGTTGATGTGCAGATGACGGGCATGACGACTGGCACCTTCATACACCTGAATGACGGCACGGAAAAGTTCCTTCACTCCCGTGCCACTCTTAAACGACGTAGGAATCATGGGCATGCCGAAGAGAGTGCCGAGGGTGTCGAGGTTCACCTGATCGCCACGTCGCTCAAACTCGTCGTACATATTGAGTGCCCCCACCAGTCGCAAGTCCATGTCAACGAGCTGGGTGGTGAGGTAGAGATTGCGCTCGAGATTGGTGGAGTCGATGACGTTGATGACTACATCGGGCATCTGCTCGGTGAGATAGCTGCGCACGTAAAGTTCCTCGGGCGAGTAGCAGGATAGCGAATAGGTGCCAGGCAGGTCAATAAGGTTGAACTCGTAGCCGAACATCGAGGCACGTGCCTCTGAGGCATCGACAGTGACCCCCGAATAGTTACCCACTCGGCCATGGGCACCGCTGGCATAGTTGAAGAGCGAGGTTTTGCCGCAATTTGGATTGCCTATCAGGGCAACATTGATGGTGCGGCGCTTCTGCCACGCTACGTGTTGCAGATAGTCGTCCTCATGCTTGTCGACCTCGACACGTGCCGCAAAAGTTTCCGACTCCATGACCGTCTCGGTGGTAACCACCTCAATCATATCGGCCTCCTGATGCCTGAGCGACACCTCGTAACCCATGACCTTGTACTTCACAGGGTCTTGCAAAGGAGCATTGAGCAGTACCTCGACCTGCTTGCCTTTCACAAAGCCCATCTCCATGATGCGCTTGCGGAAACTGCCATGGCCTTGCACCTTGACAATAACTCCCCTTTCACCCGTCTTCAGCTCTGAAAGTCTCATACCATCCGTTATTTTCAGAATGCAAAGATACAACTTTTATGCGAAAAAACCGACAAAAACAGACTTGTTTTTATCGGCTTATACCTAAAAATGGGGAGTTGACGAAAGGAATTCAGAGAAAAAGCATCTCAAGATAGAGCACCACCAAACCAATGACGAAGCCCAGCATAACCTTCCACGTCAGGTTCTTGAAATACCAGCCGAGACGCATGTGCTCCATCTGCATAAGGGCAATGCCACTGGTGCTTCCCACCGACAGCAGCGAGCCGCCAATGGCCGTCGAGAAGGCTATGATGAGCCAATAGATGCCGTTGGTGGCAAAGACACCCTCGCCCACGGGGAAGAACGACACGTTGGTGACAGACACGGTAAACGTGTCGATGACCGACGATAGCAAGCCCGACGAAAAGCCCATTGCCCAGACATTACCCTGAAAGAATGCGAAACACCACTGGGCAATGTCGCCCAGCACCCCCGACTCAGTGAGCACACCCATGCCGAGCATGATACCCATGACGAAGAGCATCTGCTGAATGGCACCGTACTGCAATGCCCGAGGCACCCGGCTTTGCGCCATCTGGTCGGCCTGCATCAGCTTGCGGTTGAACGCCTCGTTGACCACCCATAGTACCGACAGCACACAGAGGGCTCCAAGGAAGGGCGACAGCTTGGTGATATTTCGGAAAGTGGGAATGAACCACAGACCACCTATGCCCACAAAGAGCATTACCACGCGCTGCCAGCGGTTCAGTCGGGTGTCGTTGCCACGATAGGGTGCAGCCCCCCACTCCGTGTCAAGACGGTCGGGCAGCTGACGATTAATTAATATGGTGGGAATGACCCATGCAGCCATCGCCGGCAGGAACAGATAGCCAGAGAAATGAGTGGCCGTGACGGCCTCGTCGCCCCAGAGAATGAGGCCCAAAGGGTCGCCAATCACGGTGAAGCAGCCGCCGGCATTGGCCGCCAGCACGATGGCCGAGCCTACCAGCATGCGCTGCATGCGGTTTTTAACAATGTCGTGCATCACCACCAGCATCATCGTGGCCGTCGTCAGGTTGTCAAGGTTTGCCGAGAGGATAAAGGTGGCAAGGGTGATAGTCCAAAGAAGCCGCTTAGAGTTGCGGGTGCGTATCCACTCACGTATAAAGTCGAAGCAGCCGTTGTTATTGAGTATCTCGATAATCGACATCGTGGCCACGAGAAACATAACGATGGCGGCGGCCTTGCCCACATACTTCAGGAATACATTGTCGTAGATGTAGTACTTCACCGTCTCGCTCGTGGCCTCACGACCATTAAGGAACTCCAAGTATTCCTGAGCATGGAGCTTCATAACGAAGTCGGCTCCCCAGCACACATAGACAATCCACCCGATAGTGCCGATAAACATGGCAATAGCAGCCTTGTTGACTCCCGTCAGATGGCCGGTGGCTATGAGCAGATAGCCGAAGACAAGCATGAAAACAATAATAAGTACCACTGTTATTTACGATTTAGCTTTTTATAATTGTTTAACTATTTGTATAATATTGCTTTTTCTCTACATTCTTCAAACATCAATCACGTCGGTTTCGTTGGTAAGATACGTCTCAGGAAACACTTCCTGTGCCTCACGCAAGAGCACCGACTCGTCAGCATAGCGTTGACTGTAGTGTCCTAACAGCAGCTTGCCCACACCAGCTTCGCGAGCCACCATAGCGGCTTGACGGGCGGTGGAATGCCAGTATTTCTCGGCATTCTCAGCTTTATCGTCGGCGTATGTGGCTTCATGGTAAAGGGTACTTATGCCTTTTAACATCTCATGCAGACGAGGCATGTAGCGGGTGTCGCTGGCAAAGGCGTATGCACGAGGCTTCTCGCCAGGCATCACCAACCGCTCGTTGGCAACTACCGTACCGTCGGCAAGCGTATAGTCGGCACCGAGCTTGATGTTCTGTATCTGAGAGACGGGAATGCCGTACATGTCAATCATGTCACGACGAATATGAGGCAGCAGAGGCTTCTCGCGGAAAATATAGCCACAACAAGGCATGCGATGCTGCAGGGGGAGGGTCTCAACAGTGAGCGAACGATCTTCATAGACTACGGTCTGACTGGTAGTATCTACGGGATGGAACAAAACCTGATAGCCAATATCGTAGTTGAAGAAAAGGTCGAGTTGTGCCTGAAGCATCGGTTGCAATTCTGCTGGTGCATGCACGTGGAGGGTAGCGGTTCGCCCTAAGAGTCCGAAAGTGCTGATGAGACCTATCAGACCGAAACAGTGATCGCCATGTATATGGGTAATGAAAATATGGCCAAGTTTGTTGAAGGACAGGCCCATCCGTCGCAGCTGCAGCTGTGTGCCTTCGCCACAATCTATCATAAACAGCTTGCCCCTGCACTCCACCACCTGCGAGGTGGGCAGATGTCTGAGGGTGGGCAAAGCGCTGCCACAGCCGAGTATGTATATGCGGAATGGTTCCATAGCTACGATAATGGCTACATAACGAAATCTTCGAACTCCTCGTCTTCGTCAAGCTCCAAGTCGAGATTGTCGTAGCTGTCATCATGATGCGGATGGCAATACTCAAAGGTCTCTTCGCTGTCCTTGATGATGAGCGAATCGTTGGTTAGGCTAATCAGCTTATATTTGACCGTCTCCTGGAAGTTGCCGCCGTCATCGCGTGTGCTCCTTATCTCAAGCATGCCGTTATACATTCGCCATGACTCGTAGATGATGGTGCCCATGTTGATGCTCTCGGCAATACCGCCATCCTTAATGTAGATGCCCATCTCCGACGACCCGTCCATGGGGTTGGGCATCACCCATTCGCCCATGAGCGATGTCTGGTTAAGTACCATAGTGGCCTCTGTAGAGTCCTTGTTGACGAGCACTGCCATGCGATCGCCCACACCCATGCCGCCAAACAGCCCGCCATGCTCCTTGGTATTCACCAGACTCAACACGAGCGTATCGCCATTGTCGGTGAGCAGTTGCAGCGTGTTCATGGCTGTGCCCTCCATACAGATGCCGTAGATGGTAGAGTCGCGGATGCTCTCACCAAGCAAGTCTTCCCACTCCACCTGTTGCTTACCCTTACCACCGCCGCAGGCCGTCATCAGCAGAGCCAGCCCGAAGCTCCAGAAAATCATTGTCTTCCGTATCATAATCTTTTCATGCTAAATTCTATTCACCCTTCCTCTTCGCCTCGTTCCAAAGAGCCTCCATCTCTTCCAAGGGCATCTCTGTCAGCGGTCGGCCCATACGGATGCTGTGTTCTTCCATATAAGTGAACCGTCTGATAAACTTGGCATTGGTCTTCTCCAACGCATTGTCGGGGTTCAGCTTGTAGAGCCGTGCAGCATTTATAAGCGAGAAGAGCAGGTCGCCCAGCTCAGCCTCCTGCGCATCCCTGATGCACTTCTTCTGCTCGTCGGTAGCATCGTCGGAGAGTGGTCTGGCCAACTCGGCCTCAAATTCGGCAATCTCTTCCTTGACCTTCGCCCACACATCCTCCCGCTTTTCCCAGTCGAAGCCAACGTTGCGAGCCTTGTCCTGTATGCGGTAGGCCTTGATAACACTCGGCAGAGCGGCAGGAACACCCGAAAGCACCCGCTTGTTGCCGTCTTTTTCCTTCAACTTTATCTGCTCCCAGTTCTGCAGCACCTGTTCAGCAGTGGTCACCGTCTCTGCCCCCTCTGAGTTTCCCGTACACTCGGTGAGCGGCAACGGTTTGTCCTTTCCCACCTGACTCGGATGGTATATGTGCGGATGGCGGAAAATCAGCTTGTCGGCCTGCTGGCGCAACACGTCATAGATGTCGTAGCAGCCCTTCTCCGAGGCAATCTTCGCATAGAAGCACAGATGCATGAGCACATCGCCCAACTCCTTCATCGTGTCATGCTCATCGCCACGGCTCAGTGCGTCGCACAATTCGTAAGTTTCCTCAATCGTGTTGGGGCGCAGGCTCTCGTTCGTCTGTTTTCTGTCCCACGGGCATTTCTCCCTCAGTTCGTCAAGCACGTCAAGCAGCCGACCAAAAGCCTTCATTTGTTCCTCTCGAGTATGCATACATTCATTATTTCTTGCAAAGGTAAAACTTTTTTCTGAAACCACCAAATCTGACCGTTAAAAAACCATAACGTCGTCGATACTGCCCCCAAAAGTTGGGTTTTCTTACCCTACTGCAGTTTCCCACCCCCTTTTTTTGCATAATCATTCATTTTGTGGCCTTATGCGAACACGTCTGAAATTCATGCTGAATTGCGTTACAATTAAGCTTGAATTGTCGCGTAATTCAGCATGAATTGGAACATAATTCAAGCTGAATTATAACACACTGGAAATCAGTAATTTGCCGAGTTTGCTAAAGTGTATATATATTCATAGGCAATCGTTCCTTAAAGGGTAGGAAACTCCAGCAACCTTACTTAAAGGGACTGGCAAAAGAAGAGAGTTCAGCAGCGCGATTCGCCGTCGGGACAATCATGGAAGAGCCAGCAGGTCAACTTCTACGATACGCAGTTCGGTCTTTCCCTTGGCCGTCTTCATGCGATCCATCTCGTTGGCGGCACCGCCAGCCAGTTCCTTGATGAGTCCGAACTTCCTGCTTTCCTGCGCAGGGCCAACCATACGGATGGTCAGTTCCTTGGCAGCGACAGGCTGCGCAATCTGTATGTGGGCATAGCCCAACGTGGCAGGCGTAATGCCCTCCCACACTTTCTTCTTGCCTGCATAGACCTCAAGTGGATAGCATTTCTGTCGCCAGCCCGTGAGTTTGAGAGTCAGCTCTTTGACGGCCGCCTTTCGTTCCAACTGATAGGTTATCCATGCATTGGCTTTCTCACCGTCGCTCTTCCACTCGGTCAGTTCGTTGTCGTCGTAGGAATTGCGAATATCGGCGGCGTTGCTGCCGGCTTGGGCGTCGACAATATCGACGCATAGGAAACAATCCTGGTAAGAGGGGGTGGCAGGTGTCTCGCCACGGTCGAGGACGGGTTTGAGGGTCATGGCAGGCAGCACATCAGCGGCAGGCGTCGGCTGGGTCTTCAAGGTGAGATAGGCAGGGCGCACACCCTCGGCCATGACCGAGAGAGAGATTTCACCGGGCGTAGGCGTAGAGCGGACGAGCACACGGTTGATGCCACACTCTACGGGCAGCGACATGTGACCGACGTAGTTGTCGGAGAGGTTTTTCTTATTGGCAGAGTCGAGCAGCTTCTGGTCTTTCTTCACGTCGTCGACAAGGAAATCTTTGTTGTTGCGGGTACCGATACCGCCAATCCAGCGGCCTTCACCGTGCATGGCGAAGTGGATCATGCGGTCGTCGAGCGGACAGCGGCGGCCCTGCTTGTCGAGCACCTCGACCTGAACGAGCGCCATGTCGGCACCATCGGCACGGAAACCTTCGGGATTCTCAATGGCCGTCAGCTTCAGCTGATAGGGTTCTCCGACGGTCTCGATGGCATAGGAGGAAGCCCCTCCTTCAGCCCCCGAAGGGGCTACTTTAGCTTTGCTGTCGCGTTTGTAGCTGACGGCTTTGAGAGTGCCTGGCTCATATCGCACACTGTCCCAAGTGAAGAGCCACTGGAAAGAGCGTTTGCCAAAGCCCAGCGACTTGCCGTTGAGGAATAGTTCCACTTCGTCGCCAGTGCTGACCACATAAACGGGCTTCACTATTGTAGCCCCCTCGGGGGCAGAATGGGGGGCACCGTAGTTCCAATGTCCGATGATATAGGTGCGGTCGTTCTCGGGCGACACCCAGCCGTCCCACATCACCTGATGGGCAAAAAAGGCATCCTTGGGAATGCGCATGGCATCGGTGACACCGCTGGTACGATAGTTCGACTCGCCGCGATGGTGGGTATTCGTGTCGGAGAACACAATCTTCACGCCACCACTGCTGACACGCTTGCCCGTACCGGGACGCTCCAACCAGTATTCGTGCCACCTCTCGACCATGCCACAGGCCAGGGCATCCATGTTGTGATTATAGTCGAGGGCGGGTGCTCCGCGATAGAGCGGACCGTCGCCTTCCTTGTGATAAGGATAGCTGTATTCGTCCCAGTACTTGCGCAGTCCCTCGTCGCGATAGTACTCCATCGACCACATGGGCTTCGTGGCACTTTTGTTGATATAGAGCATCTCACCGCCATACTCAGCCTCGGGGCGGTCGAGCATCTCGCGACTGCCAATGGCCCGGCCGCCATGAGGGTCGTACTCGTCGCGTATAGCCTTCATCTCCTCCATGTGCTCTTTAGATATGCGGTAGTTGCCGCACTCATAGAAAATGATGGAGGGATTGTTACGGTTGTAGATGATGGCATCGCGCATCAGCTGGGTGCGTTGCTGCCAGCGGGCTCCTTCCACGTCTTTCTCGGCATCGCCGGCAGGCATGGCCTGCATCATGCCCACGCGGTCGCACGACTCGATGTCCTGCTTCCAGGGGCAGACGTGCATCCAGCGCATCAGGTTGCCACCACTCTTCACGGCGAGGTCGTTCGAGTAGTCGCTCAGCCAGGCTGGGACGCTGATGCCTACACCCGGCCACTCGTTCGACGTGCGCTGGGCATAGCCGTGAACCATCATCACGCGGTCGTTCAGGTAGAACTTACCGTCCTTGAACTCCGTCTTGCGGAAGCCAGTCCGTGTGACCACGGGATCATCGTAGACAATCATATCGCCGTCTGTCGTTACCTCTTTCAGATAGGTCGTCACTTTGTAGAGATAACCGTAGCCCCACGACCAGAAATGCAGTCCGCTGACAGGTACTGAAATCTTGAAGGTATAGGTCTTGCCCGGATATATTTCCACAGGAGTATGGATGCCTTCTTCTGCCACCACATTCCCGTCGGCATCAGTAATGACAGTGCGGAAGCCTACATATCGTGGTGTGCTGTCATCGTTCTTCACCTCGCTCTCCACATGAACCACCGCCTGGTGGTGCTCCACATCGAAATCGGTAGCATAGACGTAGGTGCCTGTGGTACCGAGATTCGAGTAAAGGGGCAGTGTCTGATAGAGCAGTCCCGTCTTATGCAGATAGACATTCTTGGGCAGGCCGCCATAGTTGGCGTTGAAGTTCTTGTCGTTCCACTGGTAGCGGCTGTTCAGTGTGCGGTCGCGATATTGCCAACTGTTGTCGCAGCGCACGGCCAAAACATTCTCACCTTTTATTATATAAGGTGTGAGGTCGAAGCCGAAGGCCATCACGCCATTGTCACTGAAGCCCACCTTCTGTCCGTTCAGCCACACGTCGGCCCCCTGACGGGCACCTTCGAACTCGACGAAGACTTTGCCTTTCACGTCGTCTTCAGTCAGGGTAAAGGTCTTGCGATACCAACAGACGGTATCGGTGAGGTCGACGATGTCGCGCTTGAAGGCCTCCTCGCCGTTAAAGGCAAATGGCAGCGTGACGCGCTTCCACGCCGAGTCGTCGTAATCTGGCCGAGAAGCCTCAGCAATGTCGCCCACCTTCAGGTGCCAGTCGGCATTGAACAGCAGTTTCTTTCTCTCTGAAGCCGATGCCATTACGACCCACGCCAGCAGAAACAATGTAATTACCTTTTTCATTTTATCTGAACATTCCTGACAGTACAATTCTCTATGAGCGATGCATCGAAAGCCTTTTTCTGATCGTTCACACGGATGTCCTCGAAGGTGAAGTCAAGAAGGCGATACTTGTCGCTCTTGCCCACATCGAAGAAGTTCTTGCAGTCCATCTCGATGTTGCGGAACGTGATGTTATTGCACTGCGACAGCGGCATATCGTCGCGCTGTTCGGGCTTGAAGAACTGCGTCCAGGGACGCACGACGAGGAACGAACCGCAAGAGCCTTTGAAGTCCTCTACGCGTACATATTCATAATGTTGCGGCGTGTCGGGACGCATCTTCAGCCACAGCACACGACTGGCGTTGGTCACCTGGCAGCGACGCATGATGACGTTCCTGTCGTGGAGCGACTCCGAGCCAAGCGTCATGCAGCCATGCACCCGCCCATAGACACAGTCGCTGACGATGATATTCTCACAGGGGCCGTTGTCAGGGTCTTTATCAGCCCATGTGCCCTTGCCACCTTTCAGCACCACGGCATCGTCGTTGACACTCATATAACAACCCGAGACGAGCACATTCTTGCAGACATCGAGGTCGATGGCATCGCTCGAAGGCGCGCCCCGCTTCGGGTCGACGGGTGTCACGTTGTCGAACGGGGCGAAGATGTAGCAGCCTAAGTAGCGAACATTCTCGCACTTGTAGAGATGGTTGGTCCAGAAAGGCGAGTTGATGATGCGCACATCCTGTACGGTGACGTTCTTTGAATTAGAGATATAGACATTGCGGGGGCGCATGGCCTCCAGATTGGTACAGTTCTTGTTATACTGCCGGCGAATCCAGAACTCCTCCCAATAGGCCTGACCGTTGCCGTTGATAGTGCCCGGACCGGTAATGGTAAAACCGTCGCAGCCGTCGGCATTGACCAGTGCGGCGAAGTAGTTCAGCGTCTGGCCCTCCATGCGAGTCTTCAGAATCTTGAAGTCGCGGATGCGGTCAGAGCCGCGCAGCTCGCCGTTCTCCTCAATGAGCAGGTGGGTGCCCGGCTTGAAGAACAGGCTACCGCTCACCACGAAGCCTCGGGGAATGACCACGACTCCCCCACCCTCTTGGGCGGCACGGTCTATAACAGCTTGCAGCTTCTCCGTTTGTATCTGTTCGGAATAGTTCTTCACACCATAGTCGGTCACGACATAGCGACGGCCCAGTGTGCTCACGTCTATACGAGTGGTGTCACTGAACCATGCCGGAATAGGAGTGCCGTCGGGCCAAAGGTCTTGTTGCTGCTTCTTCCCCTTACCCATGACGGCAGTACTGAGGATAGTCAGCATCAGGCAGAAAAAAAGTCGTTGTCTCATTGCTATTAGTTTCTTCGATTAGTTTTTGTGGCAAAATTACGAATTTATTTTCACTTAGAACCGTTTTTTTTGAAAAAACAACGCTAATCTTTGTTCGTTTCATTTTTTTTTACTTACTTTGCAGTCCATGAAGAAAGCATTCATGTGGATAGGGGGCATTTTGCTGAGCCCCGTTCTGCTTTTTCTCGTGTTAACGGGTCTGCTCTATGTGCCTGCCATTCAGAACTGGGTGGTAGACAAGGTGGCCTCGGTGGCCTCGGAACAAACAGGTATGCAGATTTCCGTCGGCCATATAGACCTTGTCTTCCCGCTCGACCTGGGTGTAGACGGTGTGACCGTTGTCCATGAGAGCGGTGATACGATAGCCTGCATAGGAAGAGCCACGGTCGACGTGGGCTTGTGGCCCCTGCTGAAGAAGGAAGTAGAGGTGAAACAGCTGGCCCTCGACAAAACACGCCTTAACACGCTCGACCTTGTCCCCGACCTGCAGGTGAGCGGATGGCTGGACCATCTGTCGGTGGGTGCGACAGGCATCGATATCGACGCGGGCACCGTAGCCCTTAGTTCAGCACAGCTGGCCGATGCCGACCTGCTCATAGAGCTGAGCGACACGGCTGCCGTAGACACGACAACCAGCGAGGTTCCCTGGCTGATAAGCATGGACAGCATTGCCGTGAGAAGGGCACGAATAGAACTGCACATGCCAGGCGACAGCATGCACATCATGGTCTATATGGATTTGGCCAAGGCCGAGGAGGTCTTAGTAGATTTGGACAAGGCGGTCTATACCGTGCACTCTTTCGACTATCGCAACGGCGAGGTGACCTACGACCTGCCTAAGGAGCCGCGACTGCCTGCCGGCCTTGACTATAGCCACATAGCCCTTTCGGGAGTGAACTGCGGCATTGACTCGGTGTTTTTTGCCGCTCCGCAGCTCTCACTAAAAATCAGGGACGCATCGCTCCGCGAGCAAAGTGGCTTGGAACTGACACAGATGACGGGTAAGATGCTCATGGACTCGGCGGGTATCCGCCTGCCCAGCATGGCACTTGCTACACCTTATTCTAATATATACGCACGTGCGGAGGCCGATTTCAATGTGATGGACTCCATCAATCCTGGCAAACTCTTTCTCGATCTCAAGGCCGAATTGGGCAAACAAGACCTGATGCTCTTCATGGCCGACATGCCTAAAACGTTTCAGACCCGATGGCCAGACTGGCCGTTGCGCCTCAACTGCAAGATGAACGGCAACATGCAGCGGGCACACATCTGGAATGCCGAGGCCGAACTGCCCACTGCTTTCTCGCTTTCGGCCAGCGGCGACGTAGAGAACCTGACCGATTTGCCCCGACTGCTGGCCCAACTCGACGTAAAGGCCAACACCTACGACCTGGGCTTTGCCACGACACTGCTTGACCCAGAACTCATGAAGCAATACCGCATTCCCAAGAACATCTCGCTTACGGGCAATATCGACGTTAACGCCAACCGCTACGCCGCCCGGTTAGTGGCCAGGGAAGGGAGTGGCGTGGTGAAGCTGAACGGCAGTGCCACCCTGCATCCGCAAACGCAGGACGTGATGGGCTACCGACTGGTTGCCGACGTGAACAACCTGAATTTGCACCACTTCATGCCAAAGGATTCCATCTATACCCTCACAGCGTCAGCCCATGTGAGCGGTTACGGAACAGACTTCTTCAGCAAGCGCAGCCGATTGCAGGCCGAGGCCCATGTAGCCCATTTAGGATATGGCAGCTATAACATTGACAGTCTGACGCTTACCGCCCAGCTTCAGGATTCGCATGCCACGGCAGGCCTGATTAGCAACAACGCACTTCTGCAGGGAACAGTCAATGTCGATGCCCTTTTAGAAAACATGGCCGACATCAAGGCGAGAAAGAAAAGAGAGTACATACGCGCCACAGTAGTAGCCAATATCCAAAAAGTCGATTTCGAGGCATTGCAATTTGTCGACCGGCCACTATCAATGGGACTCTGCGGCCATATCGACCTGGAAAGCAATCTCAATGACTTATATAAAGCCGACGGAATGATTGGCGACCTTTATATCAAAGATTCGCTACAGACTTTCCGACCAGAGGATGTGGGACTGAGCCTGCTTACCCGTTTAGACACGACACTTCTGCGACTGCAGAGCGGCGACTTTGTGATGAAGGCCGATGCCAGTGGCGGCTACGAGCAACTGCTGAACAGCTTCATGGCCTTGGCCGATACTACCATGACCCAGCTACATCAGCGCATCATTGACCAGCCTGCCATCAAAAGACAGCTGCCCACCGCACGATTCTATCTGACCAGTGGGCGCAACAATCCGATAGCCAACTTCCTACGTTCCTCGGTCGACACTTATTTCAAGAGTCTGGTGGTTGACATGACGACCTCGCCAGTGGCCGGCATCAACGGCGACGCCCATGTGTTCGGCCTTAATGCCGACTCCATACGCATTGACACCATTGCACTTCACCTGAAAGACACCGAGCGCGGACTCACCTACCAGGGACGGGTGGTGAACAACCGGCGCAACCCACAATTCGTGTTCAGCGCCCTGCTCGACGGAAAGGTGCATGAAAAAGGGGCATTGGCGGGCCTGCGCTACTATGACCATCGGGGACAGATGGGACTGCGTATCGGCATGACGGCCGACATGGTTGCCGAAGGCATCATGCTGAAGCTGATGCCAGAGCGCCCCACTATCGGCTATAAGGAGTTCAACCTGAACAAAGACAACTTCCTGCTTCTCAACAAGAACATGCGCATCGAGGCGAAAGTAGACCTCATCGCTGACGACGGAACGGGTGTGAAAATCTATTCCGAATCACAAGACTCGACTCTTTTGCAAGACCTCACCGTGAGCCTTCACAAGTTCGACTTGGAGCAGCTTACGAGCGTTCTTCCTTACGTGGTGCCCCAAATCTCAGGAATACTGGGCGGCGACTATCACCTCATCATGGATCACCAGCAACACATTTCGGTGGCGAGCGACATGCAGATAGAAAGACTTGCCTATGAGAAGAGCCCCATAGGCACTCTTGGCACCGAGTTTGTCTACCTGCAGCGAGAAGACGACACACATGCCATTGAAGGCCAGCTTCAGCTCGACGGGCGCGACATTGCCGCCATTAGCGGCGAATACAAGAACACAGGAAAGGGAAATCTTTCGGCCGACATACAGCTGACCCGTTTTCCGCTGATGATGGCCAACGGCTTCGTGCCCGACCAGCTCATCGGTCTGGAAGGCTACGCCGAGGGAGAAGTGAAAATAGAAGGTGCTCTCGATGCGCCAATAGTGAACGGTGAGCTGATGCTCGACTCAGCCTTTCTCGTGAGCAAGCCCTACGGCATGAACCTGCGATTCGACAACGACCCCGTGCGCTTCGAAAATTCGAAACTGCTCTTCGAGAACTTCAACATGTATGCCCACAACAATAACCCGTTAGTTATCATGGGCAATATCGATTTCCACGACTTGGACCGCATGACGGTCGACATGCGCATGCAGGCCCGGAATTTCCAGCTCATTAACTCGAAGCAAACCCGTGGGTCGATAGCCTATGGCAAGGCCTTCGTCAATTTCTTTGCCCGCATGAACGGACGCGTCGACCAGTTACAGATGCGTGGCAAGCTCGACGTACTGGGAACGACCGACGTCACCTACCTGCTGCTCGACTCGCCCCTGTCTACAGACAACCAGCTTGACGAGCTGGTTCGCTTTACCGACTTCAGTGACTCTACCCAGACCGTTGTGCAGAAACCAACACCACAGGGCCTAAACGTCGACATGACCGTGAGCGTCGACGAGGGAACCCATGTGCTTTGCGGCCTGAATGCCGACCAATCGAATTATGTAGACCTCTATGGCGGTGGCGACCTCTACATGAAATATACCGGCGACGAAATAAGCCTGCGAGGACGTTACACGCTGAGCAGTGGCCGAATGAAATATTCCTTGCCAGTCATTCCGCTGAAGACGTTTACCATTCAGGACGGCAGCTATGTCGAGTTCACAGGCAACATGATGAACCCCACCATGAATATCACTGCCACTGAACGCACCAAGGCTTCGGTGAGCTCAGAGGAGGGCCAGAGTCGCAATGTGGCGTTCGACTGCGGTGTGACCATTACCCGCACCTTGCAGAATTTAGGTCTTGAGTTCATCATCGACGCACCAGAGGACAACAGCATCTCAAACGATTTGAATTCCATGACCACAGAAGAGCGGGGCAAGGTGGCAGTGACCATGCTTACTACAGGCATGTATCTGGCCGACGGCAACACCAGCGGCTTCTCCATGAACAATGCCCTGAGCTCATTCCTGCAAAGTGAGATCAACACCATCACGGGCAACGCCCTGAATTCCGTGGACCTGAGCGTGGGACTCGACAACACCACCGATGCCACTGGCGAGACCCACACAGACTATTCCTTCAAGTTTGCCAAACGATTCTGGAACAACCGTCTCAGCGTACAGATAGGCGGAAAAGTGTCGACAGGCTCGGAGGCGCAACAGGCAGGACAGACGGGACAGTCGTTCTTCGACAACGTGACGATGGAGTACCGCATCACGCCCACGTCGAACCAATATCTGAAGCTATTCTACAACCAGAACGTCTACGACTGGTTAGAAGGCTACACCGGACAGTATGGCGTGGGCTACCTGTGGCGGCGCAAACTATCATCCTTCCGGGACATCTTCCACATCTGGGGCAACAGCAAGGAAAGCGACAGGGCTTTCCCGACGACCACGCGGAGAAGTGAAAGGACAGACACAATAAAACCGAACAACAATGAAAAATAGAACCTCTTTGTCTTGGTGGCTCTGTGGGCTGCTGTTGCTTTCCTCTTGTTCTTCGACGAAGAACATCCCCGAAGACGACCAATTGTTTACGGGGCTGACGAAGATTGAATATACCGACTATGAGGATAACGACCATTTCACGGCAACCCAGGAGGAAATTGAGGCAGCACTCGCCACAGCCCCCAACGGTGCCATCTTCGGCTCCAGCTATTACCGCATGCCCTCACTGGGCCTATGGATATGGAACACCTGCAACGGTTCGGACAACTGGTTCAAGAAATGGATGAACAAAACCTTCGGCAAGGCCCCGGTACTCATGAGCCAGGTGAATCCCCGGTTGCGGGCATCGGTGGCCCGTTCGGTGTTGCGCAAGAACGGCTATCTGCATGGCGACGTTGTCTACACAGAGGTGCCACAGAAGAACCCTAAGAAGATGAAAATAGGCTATCGCGTCAGGCTCGACTCCCTTTTCCGCGTCGACTCCATGAGCTATCAGAAGTTTCCTGTACCCATGCAGGCACTGATCGACTCGACCCTCGACGAGGCCTACATACGCCGTGGCTCGCCTTTCGCCGTTTCCTCACTCGATGCCGAGCGCACACGTCTCTCGCGGCTGTTCCGCGACAATGGCTACTACGGCTACTCCGCGGGCTATGCCTCCTATTTGGCCGATACCTTCGACGTGCCCAACCGTGCGAGGTTGCGCCTACAGATGGCCGACTCCCTCTCGACCGATGTCACGAAGAAATGGTATATCGGCAGCATGCAGGTCAATTTGCGCCGCACTATGGCAGAACAGCTCAACGACTCGATGGGACGCCGATTCCTGAAAGTCTACTATAACGGCAAGCGTCCGCCAGTGCGCCCCAGAGTCATTCTGCGCGACATGAAACTGCGTCCTCGCGAACCATTCAGCTATAGTGCCTACCAGGAGTCGGTATCGAAAATCAATGCTGCTGGCATCTTCTCGCAGGCCGATATGACGTTTACCCCACGAGCGGGCACCGACACGCTCGACATGCAATTGAACTGCACGTTCGACAAGCCTTACGACTTCTACGTAGAGACCACTTTCAACAGCCGCACCATCGGCCGCATGGGGCCTGAGGCAAAGGTGGGCCTCACCATCCGCAATGCTTTCCGCGGAGCCGAGAAATTAGACGTCAACCTGCACGGCTCCTATGAATGGGAAACAGGCGACAACTCTTCAGGCATGAGCACCTACCAGTATGGTGCCGACGTGGCCGTGGAGTTTCCGCGCATCATAGCACCCTTTGTAGGAGAAAGCGCTCCCAGACGCGGCAAGGACGGTCGCATCATTCGGCCAAAGGAATACAACTCGACGCCATGGACTGTTGCCAAGCTCTCGGCCGACATTATCAACCGCCCCAGCTATTACCGCATGCAGATATTCTCAGGCGAATGGTCATACCGCTGGCAGCCCATGGCCACACGCTTCCACTCCTTCGTCCCGCTCATTGTGAAGTACCAGTACATGAGCAGCCACACACAGAAGTTTGAAGATATTGTCAGCGAGAACACCTACCTGTTGACAGCCATGGACGACTACTTCATTCCGAAGATGCGCTACACCTATACCTATAAGGACAAGAAAACCACTCGCAACCCCATACGGTGGGAGACGTCTATCGAGGAGTCGGGCAATTTCACCTCACTTTGCCTCATGGCATTTGGCGAAAAGTGGAACAAGCAAGACAAGGAACTGTTCAACACCCCCTACTCACAGTTTGTGAAAATAGAGACCGACTTCACCAAGACCTGGCAGCTCGACGCCTCGTCACAGTTAGTGGCTCATGCCAATGCCGGCCACATGTGGGTCTTCGGCAATTCCGATGCCTATCCTTTCAGCGAGGGCTTCTATGTGGGCGGTGCCAACACCATCCGTGCCTTCACCGTGAGAAGCATTGGCCCCGGTTCCTGCACAGGACTCAGAAACCGCCAGGCATCCTACATGATGCAGCACGGCAACACGAAGCTGGTCTTCAACCTGGAGTATCGCCGCCGTCTCTTCGGCAGCCTCTATGGTGCCATCTTCTTGGATGCGGGCAACGTGTGGAGCAATCTCGACCTGACACTCCAACCAGAGGAAGGAGAGGTCATTACGGCCGAAGACCAGGAGCTTATCGACAGATGGAACAGCGTGTTCTCCGACACGCAGCTGCGACTGAAGAGCCTGCCACGCCAACTGGCTACCGGCACAGGGCTGGGCCTGCGCTATGACCTCGACTTCCTGATTCTGCGAGTCGACTGGGGCTTTGGCTTCCATGTTCCCTACGATACAGGCAAGAGCGGCTATTTCAACATACCCACCTTCAAAGACATGCATTCCCTGCATTTGGCCATCGGCTATCCCTTCTAACTGCCGAAGCCTGGTCATGACTGTCATGAGAGGAAGGGTTTTTGCATTCTTTCTCTCATTTTTTTTGTATTTCTATTCAATAATGGGCCGAAATCGGTATCAAAATGCAATTTTTGATAATTTTGCTTGTAAAATACAAAAAATATGTGTACTTTTGCAGGCTAAATAAAACGAAGTTTAAAAAAGAGACTTTACGCATACATATTTTTTAATAACAAACTTAATAATTGTAACAAAACGAGAGAGATTTATGGAAAAAAGACTAACAATGCTTCTGGTGAGCCTCTTCCTCTTGGTGGGGGGGGTATTTTCCCAGACTAAAGTCACAGGTACCGTGGTGTCTCAGGAAGATGGGCAGCCCGTCATCGGCGCTTCGATTCTAATCGTTGGCACAAACCTCGGTACAGTTACTGACAACAAGGGTAAGTTCACGCTTACCATGCCTCAGGGCAAGACCAAGATCCGCGTGACCTACATCGGCATGGAGACCCAGGCCGTTACGGCTCGCAACGGTATGGTCGTGCGCCTCGGCCTTGACGCCACAGCCATCGACGAAGTGGTGGTGACGGCTATGGGCATTAAGAAGAGCGAGAAAACCATTGGCTACTCGGCTCAGTCCTTGGACAACGAAGAGCTGGTGGTAGGCCGTATGACCGATGTCACATCGGCTCTGGCAGGTAAGGTGGCTGGTGTGCAAATCAACACCACCTCAAGCGACCCCGGACAGGCCAACTCGGTCATCATCCGTGGTATCAGCTCTATCAACGGCAACAACCAGCCCCTCTATGTCGTCGACGGTGTGCCCTTGCAGCAGACCACGTTCGAGGGCACTCAGAAAGGCCAGGACGAGTTCACCAACGCCGTTGGTGGTATCTCGAGCATCAACCCGAACGACATTGAGAGCATGACGGTGCTGAAGGGTGCCGCCGCTACCGCCCTTTATGGTAGCCGCGCTGCCAACGGTGTCATCATGATTACCACCAAGAGCGGCAAGCGCCAGGGCGAGAAGAACTTCCAGATTAGCTATGACGGAAGCGTACAGTGGCGTCAGGTGTCGACTCTGCCGAAGTTCCAGAACCAGTTCGGTCAGGGTTGGAATGGCGGACAGACGTTTATTGAGAACGGTTCATGGGGTCCCGAAATGGACGGCTCCACTCAGGTCTACGGTCCCATCTGGAACCATCAGCAGCTCATCCACACCTACAGTGCTGCCGAGAACAACATCAAGGACTTCTACGACACGGGCCTGTCGACCTCTCACAGCGTGGCTCTGAACGGCGTGTCGAGCGACAACAAGGCAACCTATTATCTGAGCTATTCTTACACCTCGGACAACGGTATCATCCCCGGCGACAAGGACACCTACAAGCGTAATACCATTGCCTATCGCGGCAGCTACGACGCCACCGACTGGCTGAAGCTGAGCTCAAGCATCAACTTCTCGAAGACCAACACCAACACCGTGGGCACCTATCAGGGTACTTCCATGATCGACGGTATCCTTGAGTTCCCCCGCGACCTCTCACTGGTCGACCGCAAAGATCTTACCAGCCCCTTCAACACTCCCGAGGCTTGGTATACACCTTACGGCATCACCAACCCCTACTGGGCTATCGAGAACAACTACAACCACAACGATGCCAAGCAGGTGTTCGGCAAGATTCAGGCCGACATCAAGCCCATCCCTCAGCTGACGCTGACCTATCGTCTGGGCTTTGACTACACCGACTACGACCACAAGCTCGGCGTACCCGAGATTGCTCTCGACGATGCCCTCATCAACGAGGACTATGGCTATGCCCCCTCGAAGATGAACCAGTCGGGCTATGTCTCTACGACCTATCTGCGCAAGTATGAGGTGAACCACGACTTCCTGGCCAACTGGCAGGACAAGTATCTCGACGAGAAGCTCGACGTGAACCTGATGCTCGGTGTGAACATGAGCGAGCGCTATCAGACCTACAGCCGCAACCAGACCGACGGCCTGACCTTCGGCACTGGTTTCTGGGATCTGAGCAACGGCTCAACGAAGACTGAAATCATGGAGAGCCAGTCAAAGCGTCGCGCCGTGGGCATCTTCGGCGACCTGACCTTGGGTTGGGACGAGATGATTTATCTGGACCTCACCGCCCGTAAGGACTATTCGAGCACACTGCCCTTGGAGAAGAACAGCTACTTCTATCCGGGTGCCACACTGAGCTGGATTTTCACCAAGCTCATTCCCAAGAACGACATCCTGACCTTTGGTAAGGTGCGTATGGCCTACGGTAAGACGGGTAACGACGCCAGTGTCTATCAGGTTTATCCCCGCTACGTACAGGCCTATTCGAATGGCTACTATGCCGCCGACCTGACCAAGTTCCCCTTCAACGGTGTGAACGCTTTCCAGGCTGCATCGACCGCTGGCAGCAACGACCTGAAGCCTGAGATGACCACCGAGTTTGAGGTGGGTCTGAACCTTGCTTTCCTGAACAACCGCATCAACATCGACGCTTCTTACTATAACCGCAACACCACCGACCAGATCTTCACCCTGCCCGTCGACCCCTCAACGGGTTATGGCTTCATGGTGACCAACTTCGGTAAGGTGAACAACAAGGGCTTCGAGCTGTTGGTCAACACTGTTCCCGTGCAGACGAAGAACATTCGTTGGGAACTGGGCTTCAACTTCTCGAAGAATAAGAACAAGGTTGTGTCGATGCCTGAGAGCCTCGATGGCGGCATGGTCAACATCAACAGCTTCTCTGCCGGCAACGATGCCGTCTACATGCGCGCCGTTGAGGGTCTGCCCATGGGTGAACTCTTCACCTACATGCCTCAGTACACCGACGATGGCAAACTCATCGTAGGTGCCGACGGCCAGCCCCTGCTCACCGACGAGGTGAAGGATACAGGCAAGAACGTGAATGCCGACTGGACGGGTGGCATCAACACCGCCTTCTCGGCCTACGGTGTCACGCTCAGTGCAGCTCTCGACATCCGCAAGGGCGGCTACATGTTCTCTCGCACGAAGAACCTGATGCAGTTCACCGGTAACGGCGAGGCTACGCTCTACAACAACCGTAATCCGTTCGTTATTCCTAACTCAGTTTATGCAGACGGTTCGGAGAATATTTCTCCTATTTACTTGAACGATGGCAGCTATCAGGACTACTTCAACAACTACGGTGCCGCACAGGGTGGCGAGTTCTATCTGCTCGACCGCTCGTATGTGAAGCTGCGTAACGTCACGCTGGCCTACTCACTGCCCAAGAGCATCGTCAGCAAGCTCTACCTGAGCGACATCACCCTCTCGATTTTTGCCAACAACCTGTTCACCTGGACCCACAAGTCCAACAAGTACATCGACCCCGAGACCTCGTCTTACGGCAATGACCTCGAAGGTATGTTCGGCGAACTCTACTCTAATCCTGCCTGCCGCAACTTCGGCTTCAACGTTGGTGTGAAATTCTAATCAAGAAGGAGGAAAGAAAACTATGAAGAAATTTGCAATTATATCTACAATTGTCCTGGGCTTCGCAGCCACTTCGTGCGACAGCTACTTAGACATCAACCAGGATCCCAACTCTCCCGCCGAGGGCAACATGACCACCGACATCTTGCTGCCTGGCGCCGAGATGAACCTTGCAGGCAGCTATGGCGACTTCCTGCGCATCACGGGCGGCTACTACGCTCAGCATTTCGCCCAGACCTTCGGCACATCGAACTATCTGGACTACTCACAGTTCACCATGTCGGCCACCCGTTCCAGCAGCACCTATACGCAGCTGAACAGCCGTGCGCTGAAGAACCTTGAGACCATTCGCTCGATGGCCAAGAACAAGGAAGAATGGGGCACATACCTTGCAGCCACCTCACTGCGCGCCTTCATCTATCAGGCGCTTGTCGACTGCTACGGCGAGATTCCCTACTCTGAGGCTTTCACTTCGGGCATCAATTCTCCCAAGTACGACCAGGGCAAGGACATCTATGCCGGCGTACTCAAGGAACTCGACGAGGCTTTGGAAAAGGCACAGGCTTCCTACCGCGTGGCCACCAACTTCCTGTTCCCCGGCAAGACTGCCGAGAGCTGGATTCAGTTTGCCAACTCTGTGAAGCTGAAGATTCTGATGCGTGAGTATGACGCTGTCGATGTGGCAGCCAGCGTGAAGGCACTGGTCGATGCCGACAACTTCCTAACTGCCGATGCTGCTTACGCCGGCTGCTGGAAGAACGAGGCTGGCTCCATGAGTCCCTTCTATGCCGAGGAATTCTCGTCGGCTTGGGGTAGCACTCAGGAAAACGTTGTAGCCAACGTGGCCATCATCAATACCATGCTTCAGAAAGATAACGAAGGTGCTGTCGTCTTCTCTGATCCCCGTCTGCCCGCTTTCTTCGAAAAGAATGGTTCAGGTGCCTATACAGGCGCTATCTCTGGCACGAACTTCTCTACGTCCGACAGTTACAAGGCTACCTATTGGTGCCGCCCCGTGGCCTCCTACGACATGCCCGTCTATCTGATTACGGTGTCTGAGGTTGAGTTCTTCATTGCCGAGTACTATGCCCGCCAGAACGACAACACGAATGCCAAGGCTCACTATGAAGCAGCCATCGCAGCCTCTTGCGCTACGGCAGGTGTAGGCGGTGCTGCTACAGTTGTCGCAGCGTTCCCCTACGATCAGGCCAATTGGAAGAAGTCTATCGGCATGTCGAAGTGGATTGCCCTCACTGGCACCAACAACTTCGAGGCATGGTGCGAGGTGCGCCGTCTGGACTATCCTACGTTTGGCACTGTCAAGGGTAGCGACATGTATAACCTGAAAGACGACTCGTCCTACAAGCCTGAGTTGCTGAACAAGGTAGCAGAGGGTCAAATGCTCTATACACCTATTCAGGTAGACAATAAGATTGGCGAGAACACACTGCTGAACCGCTGGAACTATCCCGAAAGCTCTTCTGCCCGTAACGGCAATGCTCCTGCATTCCCCGGCAACTCCGTGAAAATTTTCTGGGATAAGTAATGGATATTAACTTCAAACAAAGGTAAAGACAATGAAAAAGAACATATTTTTTGCAGCCATGCTCGCTTTCACCTCGCTGGGTCTGAGCAGCTGTGGCGATAAGGAAACAGAAGGTCTGTCGCGCATTACCTACTATCCCACCATCGAAATTCAGGGCGACGACCCCTATGTGATGGCTAAAGGCAGCACCTGGGCAGACCCTGGCTATGTTTCGATTATGGGTGGTGAGGACGTTTCTGACAAGGTTACCGTGAAAGGTGCTCCTGACGGAACAACGTCGGGCGACTTTACGATTACCTATACTACAACCAAGAATGAAGACGGATTCGATGCCTCTGCCACACGCCGCGTCATCGTGGCCGACAAGGCCGATGCCGTCGAGGGTCTCTACTGGCTCGACGCCTCCAGCTATCGTCTTCGTCAGGGTGCGAAGGTGGCCTACGGTGCATCCTACCCCATCGCTGTCATCAAGCGTGCCGACGGCAACTACCATGTTGACGACATGCTCGGCGGATGGTATTACTATCGTGCAGGCTATGGTGTCAGATATGCCATGGAAGCTGTGATTTCCGTTGCTGCCGACGGCACTGTCAGTCTCTTGGCAAGTCAGGTTCCCGGTTGGGGCGACAGCCATGACGACTTCACAGGTACTTTCGATGCCGCTACAGGCACGTTCACACTGAACACTGTTTATGCTGGCATGGATTTTGTTCAGACATGGGTTAAACAAGTAATTGAGTAAACGAATTATGAAGAAACTGATATTTTTTGCAGCTCTGCTGCTCACGACTGCTTTCACGGCCTGTGAGAAAGAGGAAGTTGGTGGCACTGCCACACAGTCGGTTGCCGGACAGTGGTATGTCACAATCGATGCTGTCGATGACAATGGAACGCCCATTCACGTGCCACAGTATGACGAGGACGGCAATTTAACCAAATATAACGACGGCGAGGACTACTTTGACGTAGGCAGAACACTCATGCTAACCTACAACACGGCTGGCAATGCTTCCGACGAGATGTGGATTGACAATATGGGGGTAGGTAATTTCGCTGCCGACTATGCAAGCTACTACAAAACCTATGGCTTCTTCCCCACCTATACCATCAAGGCAAAGGTGAAGATTAACCAGAACGCACTTACGTTCTCTTCAACTGAAGCCGAGAACTTTGGCGAGGGCTATGAGTGGTGGACGAAGGTTACCAAGAAAGACTCGCTCTGGAATGACGTTCTCGATGAGGATGGCAACAAGATTATGGTCGACTCGATGTTCCACGCCGAGTATGCCATGCCCGTCACCATCGAAGGTAAGATTCTGCCCATGGCCGGTACGCAGAACAACGGTTCGAAGGCCGACAGCATTGTCTTCTTCGTCACCTATAAGAACGATCCCTGGTATCCTGGTGACGGCTATGCTAAGTACAAGGTGAGCGGCATCCGCTACTCTGGCTTGGCTGAGAACGATTAAGCCACTATCAAGTGACACACATTATTCTGGCGGCATCACCCATTCATGGGCGGTGCCGCCGGTTTTTCTGTGTTCTGCCCCAAGCGGCCTCTTCCGTTTCAAAAAGTCTGAAAAATATTTGGCGATTCCAATAATTATCCCTATCTTTGCGACAAATTACAACACTCATAACAAGTATGGAGGATTTGGATATTCGCTGGCAACAGCGTTTTGAGAATTTCAGCAAGGCTCTGGCGCTGCTGAACGAAGCTGTAGAAATCGTGTCACGAAATCTTGACTATGGGCATGATGTTTCAGACTTGCTCCGTGAAGGGCTGATACAGAGGTTTGAATACACACACGAATCGGCATGGAACGTAATGAAAGACTATGCTACTTATCAAGGTTTCGTGGATGTCAGAGGCTCTCGCGATGCCATCAGATATGCACTCAGTGTAAACCTAATTGATAACAGGAATTGGATGAAGACGATAGAAGACCGCAACCAGTCGTCGCATCACTACGATAGCGCAACGGCAGAGTTAATTATGACAAGAATCATAGGTGACTATCTGCCCCTATTCAACAAATTTGAAGAAACGATGAAAGGACTGAAACAATGAAGTACGGATTGGAGGACGATGAGCTACAGCTGATGAACGACACCTTTGCAAAGACGGCCAACCTAAAGCAGGTGATACTGTATGGTTCACGGGCTAAAGGCAACAACATGCCATTCTCTGACGTGGATATCACACTGATAGGTGACCATCTCAACGACGATGACCTTGCCGACGTGGCTTATAGGCTGTCAGAATCATCACTGCCATATTTCTGCGACGTGTCTCTTTTCAGCAGACTTGACAACCCTGCCCTGATTGACCACATCAAACGGCGTGGGAAAATCATCTATACTGCCTAATCCGCAATAAGGGTTATTGCCCTGTAATTCAGCATCAATTGCCCTGTAATTCAGCATTAATTACACTGTAATTCAGCATCAATTGCAACACAATTCAGCATCAATTGCAACACAATTCAGCATCGATTGCAAGGCGAATTGCCACTCAAGGGATATTACAAGGCATTTGTAATGGCAGTAAGTATGCCACTTAGTTGCATTACAAGGCGTTTGTAATGAACGCAAATGGCACAGATGGGAAGGGTCGGAAGCACGGAAGCCAAGGGGGCGAATCATCAAAAGGCTATCTGATTCCCCTTTGATTCAATGCACGGGCATAGCGGGCAGCGTTCTGCTGATGCTCCTTGTAGGTACGGGCAAAGTTGTGGGTGCCCGAAAGGTCTTCCTTGGCACACATGAAAAGATAGTCGTGGTTCACGCGGTCTAACACGGCATCGATGCCCTTGATACTTGCTATTTTGATGGGTCCCGGTGGAAGGCCGGCGTAACGGTAGGTGTTGTAAGGACTGTCGGTGGTAAGCATGCCCTGGTAAACGCGCTTGATGGCAAAGTCCTTCAGTGCGAACTTCACCGTAGGGTCGGCTTGCAGGGGCATGCCGGCAGCAAGACGGTTCAGGTACATGCCGGCAATCATGGGCTTTTCGGCCGTATTGGCCGTCTCTTCGTCGATGATGCTGGCCAGTGTTGCCACCTCGTTGGGTGTCAGTCCCACAGCCTCTGCCTTGTGCATGCGGTTGTAGTTCCAGAAGGTGTCGTGCTCCTTCTTCATGCGTTCCAGCAGCTGCCCGGCCCCCAGGTTCCAGTAGACCTCGTAGGTGTTAGGCACAAACATGGCCATCACCGAGCACGTGTCGTAGCCCAGCCGTGCCAGCAGCAGGCTGTCGGTGAGTGCGTTCAGGAAGCTGAGGCTGTCGGCCATGAGCCGGCGCGACAGCACACCGGCCAGACGGTCGACGGTGCGGCTCTCGGGCACCGTGAGCCTGCAAGGCACCTGACGGCCATTCTTCAGCTTGCGAAACACGCTCACCACGCCATCGCCAGGCTCGATGGCGTAGCGGCCGGTACGTATGTGGCTGTCGTAGTCCTGATGGCGCAGCAAGGTGCGCACGGCTATCATGCCATGCCGGCATCCGTAGGGGGCAATCTTCGCATAGACCGAGTCGGCCGTGTCGTCATCGTCTATATAGACATGCTTCGTTTCGCTACAGATGGCAAAGCCCGTAAAAAAGTAGTAGTAGACGAAGCCAATGACAGCCAGAAGGCAGACAACGGCTGCGGTGAGATAGTATTTCTTTTGCGATAGTGTTTTCATCTTTTCAGGCATTTGGTTAAAAAATCGCTGCAAAGTTACTCATTTTTCTCGAAATGGCCTAATAATGTTTGGCCAATTCACGTTTTTTTGGTAACTTCGCAGCCAAATTGCACAATTTATGTCAAGAAACAAGAAACCATTGCCCTTGTTAGAGGGCATCAAGATAGAGGCCATTGCTGCCGAAGGCAAGTGCCTGTTCCATTGGAACGACCTGGTGGTGTTTGTACCGTTTTGTGTGCCTGGCGACATCTGCGACGTGCAGATTCGCCGCAAGAAGCACTCCTTTGCCGAGGGCGAGGTGGTGCGTTTTCAGGAATACAGCCCCGTTCGCGCCACACCTTTCTGCCAGCACTTCGGCGTATGCGGCGGCTGCAAGTGGCAGAACCTGCCCTATGAGGAGCAGCTGAAGGCCAAGCAACAGCAGGTATCCGACCAGTTGCATCGCATCGGCAAGGTTGAGCTGCCTGCGTTCCGCCCCATCTTAGGCAGCGTGAAGACGCAGGAATACCGCAACAAGCTCGACTTCGGAGCCTCGAACCGCCGCTACCTCACCCAAGAGGAGATAGCATCGGGACGCGAGTTCCAGCGCGACGCGCTGGGTTTCCACATCACCGGCGCCTTCGACAAGATTCTGCCTATAGACAAGTGCTGGCTCATGGACGACCTGCACAACCAGATACGCAACGAGGTGCGCGACTATGCCTTGCAGCACGGCATCAGCTTCTTCGACCTCAGGGCGCAGAAGGGACTGCTCAGAGACGTCATCATCAGGAATTCGGCATCGGGCGAATGGATGGTTATCGTACAGTTCCACTACGACGAGACAGGCGGCGAGCACGAGGCTTTTGGCCTGCTGCAGCACTTAGCCGACACATTTCCGCAAATAACCTCGCTCATGTATCTCGACAACCAGAAGTGCAACGACACCATTGCCGACCAGGAGATACTCGTGTTTAAGGGCGAGGACCACATCTTCGAACTGATGGAGGACCTGAAGTTCAAAGTGGGTCCCAAGTCGTTCTATCAGACCAATACCGAGCAGGCCTACCATCTCTATTCCGTGGCCCGCGAGTTTGCCGCGCTGACAGGACGGGAAATGGTCTACGACCTGTACACGGGAACAGGCACCATTGCCAATTTCGTGGCCAAACGCGCCAGGAAAGTCATTGGCATCGAGTATGTGCCCGAAGCCATCGACGATGCGAAGGTCAATTCAGAACTGAACCATATAGAGAACACCCTGTTCTATGCTGGCGACATGAAGGACATACTGACCGACGACTTTATCGCCAGTCACGGACGTCCCGACGTGATTATCACCGACCCGCCACGTGCAGGCATGCACCCCGACGTGGTGAAGACCATTCTCAGGGCAGCCCCCGAAAGGATTGTCTACGTGAGCTGCAACCCTGCCACACAAGCCCGCGACCTGCAGGAGTTAGACCAGCAATACCGCGTTGTCGAGGTGCAGCCCGTCGACATGTTCCCCCACACCCCCCATGTAGAGAATGTAGTATTATTGAAACGAAGATAGCATGATGAAAAGAACAATGATGACTGCCCTCATGATTGGAGTGGCACTGAGCACAATGGCTCAGACAAGCGAGTGGTTCCAGAATGTGAAGCTGAGCGGATACGGTATGGTGCAGTATCAGGCACAGGACAAGGAGAGCGACAAGACCAACGCCTTCAATCTGCGACTGGTGCGTATGGCCCTGGAAGGCCGTGCCCACCAGGACTTTTACTGGAAAGTGCAGATGCAAATCAACGGTACGACCAATACCGACAACACGGCCATACGCTTGGTCGACCTCTTCGGCGAATGGCAGAAGTATGAGTTCTTCAAGGTGAAGGCCGGACAGTTCAAGCGTCCGTTCACCTTCGAGAACCCCATGCACCCCATCACGCAGGGTTTCATGAGCTATTCGCAGAACGTGTCGAAGCTGTCGGGCTTCTCCGACCGAACGGGCGAACAGGCTTCGAACGGCCGTGACCTGGGTGTGCAGATTCAGGGCGACTTCCTCAAGGTGGGCAAGCGAAACCTGCTGCACTATCAGGTGGGCGTGTTCAATGGGCAGGGCATCAACGTGAAGGATGCCGACAACCGCAAGGACATCATCGGCGGCCTCTGGGTATGGCCTATCGAGGGCTTGCGCATCGGTGCCTTCGGATGGATTGGCTCACGCGGCAACATGACCTACGTGGCCGAGCGCATTACCAACGCCGACGGCAGCAAGACCGAGGTGAAGAAGACCGAGAACGTCGAGAAGAAGCGCTGCGCGTTCTCGGCAGAATATGCCAAGGATGACTGGACTTTCCGCACGGAGTATATCTACAGCAAAGGCTATGGCAGCAACTCCATCGGCAGCGATGGCAAGGCCTGCGACAAAGCCGACGGCTTCTATGCGCTCTGCATTGCTCCCGTCATCAAGAACAAACTGCACGTGAAGGCCCGCTACGACACCTATCGCGACAAGCGCGAATGGTCGTCGAGCAAGACCTTCTACGAGATTGGTGCCGACTATCTGTTTACGAAGAACCTGCAGCTCAATTTGGAGTATGCCCGTGTCAATGAGCGTACCAACGACCTGAACTACAATCTCTTAGACCTCGAACTCGACTTCCGCTTCTAAGGGCCGTTCGTGTGCGGCGTAGGTAGTTCGTGTGCGGCGGTTTTCCCACCACATGAGTAAGTTCGTGTGCGGCGGTTTTCCCGCCACATGAGTAAGTTCGTGTGCGGCGGTTTTCCCGCCGCGTAATTAGCAACAATAATGGAAAGAAAGGTTCTCCTGATTTATACGGGTGGCACGATAGGTATGAGCCACAACCCCCTAACGAAGGCGCTCGAGCCCTTAGACTTCGAGCACCTTCGCCAGAATGTGCCCGAACTGAACCAGTTCGACATACAGATAGAAGCCTACCAATTCTCACCACCCATCGACTCCAGCGACATGTCGCCGGCATTGTGGACACAACTCTCCCACGTCATAGCCGACCGTTATGAGGACTATGATGGCTTCGTCGTGCTGCATGGCACCGACACCATGGCCTATACCGCCTCGGCCTTGAGCTATCTGCTCGAAAACCTCACCAAGCCCGTCATATTCACCGGTTCGCAACTGCCCATCGGCCAACTGCGGACTGACGGCAAAGAGAACCTCATCACTTCGATCGAGATTGCAGCGGCCCGTCATAAGGACGGAACGGCCATGGTGCCCGAAGTGGGCATCTATTTCAACGGCCATCTGTTGCGCGGCAACCGTACCACAAAGCAGAGTGCCGACGAGTTCAACGCCTTTGAGTCGTTCAACTATCCCCATCTGGTCGATGCGGGCGTGAACATCAGCTACCACGAAGACAGAATCCTGAAGCCCGACTTCACAAAGCCCATGCTCCCCCACTTCCGCCTCGACAACAACGTGATTATCTTCTCGCTCTTTCCCGGCATTCGCGAAGACCTGATACGCCATATCATTGCCACGCCCAACCTGCGCAGCATCGTGATGCGCACCTTCGGAAGTGGCAATGCGCCACAAAGCCCCTGGCTCATCAGCGCCCTGAAAGAGGGTACGCGACAGGGCAAGGTGATTGTCAACATAAGCCAGTGCATGCAAGGCATGGTAGAGATGGGCCGCTACGACACGGGCTTCCAGCTGAAGGAAGCGGGCGTCATCAGCGGACACGACTCGACGGTGGAGAGTGCCGTGACTAAACTCATGTTCCTGCAGTCGCACTACAATGACCCAGAACAGGTGCGCCACTACATGCAGCACAGCATTCGAGGAGAAATAACATGTATGTGAGCTATGACATAATAATACCGGTTTTTTATCGTTATATATTTATATATAATAAAGAGGTGAAATGGACGAAACGATGCTGATTTCTGTCGTTACTCCTGTCTATAATGGCGGCAGATTTTTGCGGGACACCTACCAATGCCTTTGTGACCAAACATACAAGAACTGGGAATGGGTAGTAGTGAACGATGGCTCTGCCGACGATACCGATGCTATCATGCAGGCATTGTCGGCGAGCGATGCCCGCATCGTCTATTTTCATCAGAAGAACAGCGGTTCAGCCAAGATGCCCCGCGACAGGGCGGTCTACGAATCGAAGGGAGAAGTCATTCTTCCGTTGGATGCCGACGACAAGATTGAAGCTGGCTACCTGCGAGCCATGCTCTGCAGGATGCAGGAAACGGATGCAGCCATTGTCTATCCGCGAATGCTTTTCGTCGATATGCCGACGGGGCGTGTCACCGAGGTACTGCCAGTAGAAGACTTCGACACAAAAGCTGTTTATCGTGGCCGCGACTTGGTGGGCGCTACGCTGCCAGAGTGGCGGATAGGCTGCAACGGCGGACTCTATCGCCGCAAGGTATGGGTGAACATGAGCTATCCTGGCAGGCACGAACCCGTCTGGATGAACTCTGACGAGGTAGACGAACGGCTCTACCTGTTACAGGCAGAGCGAGTAGCTTTCTCAAACGCCGAATACACTTACCAGAACCACCCTGAGTCAATTACCTGTCGCGTGTCGCCGCGCCAGTTCCAGCCATTGAAAACCTGCTTGCAATTGCAGGAAATCATCGAGCAGGAATTTGGCAAAGAAAGCAGTGAGTATGCAGGCGCCAACCGCAAAGCGTTCTACACATGGCGCAGCCTGACGGCCCACTATGTGCGCCACTATCGTGAGCTGTCTGACGCAGAGGGGCTGCTCGTTGCCAACCTGCGCCAGTGTTTTCAGAGCATCGATGTGCATCAACTCTCTGCAGGAGAACGCATCCGCTTCCTGAACCTGTGCAATTACCAACTCCTTTTCGTTCTGTTCTGCCTGAAATATTCCCCACGGTGCCTGCTTGAAAAAGCCGTGCTACGCCTGTGGCCGACGGCCTACCGATGGTTGTTCATAAGGCGGCGGATGGAACGCGAACTTAGGCAATCACTCTCTTTCCCTGAAAGTGCTGCCACAGCCCCAGGCACAAAGAATCGCGAAACACACTCAGGCACGACTGAAGACAGCAACACCCCCTTCGTTGTATGCATGCATTGCGGAAACGTGAGAAGTGGCGGTTTGGTCGACCGCTTGCGCGGCATCGTGAGTACCTATATGGCATGTAGGGACACGGGGCGCGATTTCAGAATTCATTTCACCCATCCTTTCCTGCTGGCCGACTATCTGCAGCCCAACAAATATGACTGGCAGATAGACGAGCATGAGCTCACTTTCAATCCCCAGCAGGCTGACACTCTTGTTTGCGACACACAGACAGACACCCTATGGGAACGCCGGTACCAGAGACGGAAGATGCACAACGTGATGGAAAAGCACAGAAACCGACAACTACACGTCTACACCAACGCCAATTTCTGCTACGACGCCGACTTTGCAGGAGCCTTTCACGAACTGTTCAAGCCCACAGCCCGATTAGCGCAACACTTAGATGCCATCAGGCAGGACGTGGGGGGGCCATACATCACCGTTTCTGCCCGTTTCTGCAATCTGCTTGACGATTTCAATGAAGAAACCTACAACGAGCCGTTGCCACTGGCCGAACAGGATGCGCTGATAGCCAGCTGCCTGACACAGTTGGCTACTTTGCACCGCCAGCACCAGGACAAGCGCATCATTGTCTGCTCTGACAGCACTACGTTTGCAGAACACGCCTGCATGGGCAGGGATTACGTCTACGTGATACCAGGGACGGTTTCGCACATTGGCAACGACCGCCGTGAGAGCTATGAGTATTACGAAAAGACATTTCTCGACTTCTTCATGATTGCCCGTGCCGATGAAGCCTATCTGTTACGGGGGCCGCGGATGATGGGCAGCGGTTTTCCTTATGCCGCAGCCAGGTTGGGGGGAAAGACATGTAAGACGATTTCATTCTAAACAAAAGAAAGACGCATGGACGAACTAAGGACGACATACAGGAAAATTGTTACGAGCACAGCTGTTTTCGGCGGTGCGCAACTGCTGAACGTGGTTGTGAACACCATCCGCGGCCGTCTGGTGGCAACGATTCTCCATTCTACCGGTATGGGCGTCATGTCGCTCTTGTCGAATGCGGCCAATATTGTTCAGCAGATTGCCCTGATGGGCATCAATATCTCTGCCGTGCGCAATGTGTCGCAGGTCAGGGAGCAAGGCGACGAGCGTGTGCTCGACTTCACCGTCCGCCTCGTCAGAGTCATGGTGTTTGCTTCTGCCATACTGGGTCTGGTGCTCACAGTGCTTCTCTCACCGCTCATGTCAGAGTTCTCCTTTGGCAATAACGAGTATGTGTCATTCTTCCTACTGCTCAGCGTGTCGGTGTTCTTCAGCATCATGGGCACAGGCGAAATGGCCATCATGCAAGGCTTGCGCCGCTACAAGCAACTGGCCTTCTGTTCTACCATTCCGCCAGCCTGCGGCTTGCTGCTCAGCATACCTCTTTATTATATATGGGGCATCAAAGGCATCGTGCCGGCAATGATCCTGGCAAACGTCGTCTATTTCTGCGTCATACGCAGCTATTCCTACCGCCGCCGACAAACTGAGGGGGCACGGGAACGACTCACCCTGCGCAGGGTATGGGTGCTGGGCCACGACATCATACAGTTCGGGTTTGTGATGACTGTCGGCGTCGTCATAGGCACCATTACGACCTATGCCCTCTCGGCCTTCATCAGCAATCACGGTTCGGTTTCCGATGTCGGATTCTATCAGGCGGCTAACGTGGTGACCATGCAGTATGTAGGCATTATCTTCACGGCGATGGCCACCGACTACTACCCTCATTTGTCGGCAATGGTGAAGACCAGTATGAAGGATGCTTTCCGTCTGGTAAATCAGCAGACGGAGATTGTGCTGCTTGTCATCACCCCTTTGTCAATGCTCATTATCCTGACCACCCCGCTACTCATTAGTGTGTTATTAGGCAGCGACTTCCTGGTTATCAGGAGTCTGGTGCGTTTTCTTGGTCTGGCGGCAATCTTCAAGGCACTGTGCTTCCCGATGGACTATATTGCCTATGCCAAGGGAGACAAGCATTACCTTTTCTGGGTAGAGACAGCGTGGGGCAACCTGAAGACTTTCTCCATCATGGCAGGCTTCTATGCCTATATGGGCCTCGAAGGCTTGGGTTATGGGGCGCTCTGCACGGCGCTCATCGATGTGGCGGTGAGCATCAGCATGACGCGTTGGCGCTACGGCTTCAGGCTGAGTGGCATCTCACTGAAACTACTGACCATCCTGGTGCTTTCGGCGCTTCTTTGTTTCGGCTGCTCGTATGTGTCGCCTGCCTGGTGGAGCTATGGGCTCATGACTATTATCACCTTCTCATGTAGCGTTTTCTGCATCATCCAACTTGACCGTCGACTAGACCTTCGTTCGCTCATTGCACGTTGGAAGAACGAGAAAAGTAAAAAAAACAGTTAAATCAGTGTGATTGATGACTAAAATTTCGTACCTTTGCACTCAAAATTGAAATAATATATGACAGAAAGAAGAACAAGAGTGCGCTTTGCACCCAGTCCTACGGGACCATTGCATATCGGCGGTGTGCGTACCGCCCTGTATAACTATCTGTTTGCCAAGAAGCATGGCGGCGATTTCGTGTTCCGCATTGAGGACACCGACACAACCCGCTTTGTGCCCGAAGCCGAAGCCTACATCATCGAAGCCTTCCAGTGGTTAGGCATCAAGTTTGACGAGGGCGTTTCGTTTGGCGGCAACTATGGTCCTTATCGTCAGAGCGAGCGACGCGACATTTACAAGAAATACGTGAAGCAACTGCTCGACAGCGGCAAGGCCTACATTGCCTTCGACACGCCAGAGGAGCTGGACGCCAAGCGCAAGGAAATAGAAAACTTCCAATACGACAACAAGACGCGCACCATGATGCGCAACTCGCTGACCATGCCCGCCGAAGAGGTGGAGCGACTGATTAGCGAGGGACAGCAGTATGTGGTTCGCATCAAAATCGAGGCTGGCGAAGAAGTGCTGGTCGACGACATGATTCGTGGCGAGGTACGCGTGAAAAGCGATATTCTCGACGACAAGGTGCTCTACAAGAGTGCCGACGAACTGCCAACCTATCATCTGGCCAATATCGTAGACGACCATTTGATGGAGATTACCCACGTGATTCGTGGCGAGGAATGGTTGCCCTCTGCCCCACTCCACGTGCTTCTCTACAAAGCCTTTGGCTGGGAGGAAACGATGCCCCGCTTTGCCCATCTGCCGCTGTTGCTCAAGCCCGACGGGAAAGGAAAGCTATCGAAGCGCGACGGCGACCGTCTGGGCTTCCCCGTGTTTCCGCTCGATTGGCATGCCGTCGACAAGAAAACAGGCGAAGAGGTGTTCTGTTCCGGCTATCGTGAGCAGGGCTACTTCCCCGAGGCAGTGGTGAATTTCCTCGCCCTGTTAGGATGGAATCCTGGCACAGAGCAGGAAATGTTTACCCTCGACGAACTGGTTCAGGCGTTCGACATTGCAAAGTGCTCGAAGGCAGGTGCCAAGTTTGCCTACGAGAAGGGCATCTGGTTCAACCATGAGTATATCCTGAAGAAATCGGCCGAGGATATTGCGCGGCTGTGGGAGCCGGAATGCCGTGAGCATGGCGTAAGGGACTCGTTCGAGCGCATTGTGAAAGTCTGCGAGATGATGAAAGACCGCGTGTCGTTCGTCAAGGAGCTGTGGCCCCTTTGCTCGTTCTTCTTCGAGGCACCTACACAATACGATGAAAAGACGGCCAAGAAGCGTTGGAAAGAGGACTCGGCACAAACACTTACAGAACTTTGCGCCATCCTCGAAGGTCTCGACGATTTCTCATTGGAGAACCAAGAACAGACCGTACACGCATGGATTGAGAGCAAGGAACTGAAACTGGGCAACGTGATGAACGCCTGGCGCCTGGCTCTTGTCGGCGAGGGCAAGGGTCCCGGCATGTTCGACATCTCTGCCTTCCTCGGCAAGGAGGAAACCATCAGACGCACGAAGAAGGCGATAGAAATATTGAAGTAAGCGCGCTTGTATGTATAATCTGATCATCTACCTCTATCTTCTCGGCGTCGTCGTCACCAGCTTTTTCAGCGAGAAGGTGCGCAAGATGTGGCGTGGTGAGCGTGATGCTTTCCGCATATTGAAGGAAAAGACCGACCCGAATGCTCACTACGTGTGGTTCCATGCCGCCTCGTTAGGAGAATTTGAGCAAGGACGCCCACTGATGGAAGAGATACGCCGCCAGCATCCGGAGTTGAAAATCCTGCTCACGTTCTTCTCGCCATCGGGCTTTGAGGTCCGCAAGAACTACGAGGGTGCCGACATCATCTGCTATCTGCCGCTCGACACCATTCGCAATGCCCGCCGTTTTCTACGGCTCATCCATCCAGAGATGGCATTTTTCATCAAGTACGAGTTCTGGTACAACTACCTGCACATTCTGAAGCACCGCAACGTTCCCGTCTATAGTGTGTCAAGCATCTTCCGCGAAGGACAAGTGTTCTTCCGCTGGTATGGCCGGCAGTACGGACAAGTACTGAAGTGCTTTACTCATTTCTATGTACAGAACGAAAAGAGCCGTCAGCTGTTGGCCAGTATTGGCCTGACCAACGCCACCATTACCGGTGACACCCGCTTCGACCGTGTGCTGCAAATCAAAGAACGAGCCAAGCAGTTGCCACTGGTGGATACGTTTGTGGGCGATTGCCCCAACGTGTTTGTGGCAGGTTCGTCGTGGCCTCCCGACGAGGAGATATTCATTAACTATTTCAACAAGCACAATGACTGGAAACTAATCATCGCCCCACACGTAATTGGCGAAGAGCATCTGAAGCAAATCCTGGCATTGCTGAAGGGAAAGAAATCGATTCTCTATACAGAGGCGGAGCATGCAGCCGACCTAAAGAGTGCCGATGTGCTCATTATCAACTGCTTCGGTCTGCTGTCCAGCATCTATCATTATGGAACCGTCACCTACGTGGGAGGAGGCTTTGGCGTAGGCATTCATAACGTGCTCGAAGCGGCTGTCTGGGGCACCCCTGTCATTATCGGGCCGAACAACAAGCGGTTCCAGGAAGCACAAGAGTTGCTGGCCAATGGCGGATGCTTCGAAATCACCTGCTACGATGACTTTGCCCGCATTATGGAGCGCTTCACTGCCGATGATGCCTTCCTCACCGAGGCGGGCAACAAGGCTTCCGCATACGTCAAGGGCAAGGCTGGTGCCACCAGCAAGATTCTTGCCGACGTATTCTAATCTCTCTGCTACAAGCCACACCATTTTAGTAGCCATAGCAGATATTAATTCGTCACTATTTGGTTGTTAAATCTGTCAAATGATAGTTAAATCGGCAAAAACATTGCACATTTGAATTATTTTTTGTACTTTTGCAGTCCGATTCTGAAACAAAAACAAAAACTCAACAAACAAAACTGAAAGTATGAATAGAAATTACCTATTACTGTTATTCCTATCGATGTCGCTGTCTTCGCTACAAGCACAGACAATTCTCGAAGAGGATTTTGAAACAGGAACGACGAAATCGGCCAAGACCCCATTGACCCGAGGAAATGGCTGGACTACTGTGGACTCTTACTCTGGCACTACCATCCAGTACAATTGGTTCAATTATTACTCTGATCCAGAAGCTACAGGCGGCCCTACCATCAGTGGTGCCAATTGTGCAGCCTGCGACGGCCCTATCTCTACAGGTTCGACTGACGGTGCCGGACCCCGTGAAGAGATACTGCTTTCGCCAGAACTCGACCTGAACGACACTTACCAGTTGCAGTTCTCATGGAAGGTAAGCCCCATGAACGCCGACGACAAGTCGCGTTATGACTTGCAGGTGCGTGTGGTAGAGAATGATGACCTAAAGGGTGCCGAAACCGTGTTCTCTATCCAGAACGAGCAAATGCTGCGCCAGAGTGGTGTCATCGTTTTCCCCATCAACACATGGGATTTGCACACCTCGAAGGTCGACTTGAGCGACTGGAAAGGTTCGAAGGTGAAGCTGGCCTTTGTCTATAAGATGATGGCTCCCTCTGCCAATATCGTCTGGCTCGACGACATCAGCGTAAAGAAGTTCACACCCGCTACAGGGCCGGTGGCATCTGTTACGCTCGACCGTTATGACTTCAAGGAGCTTTATGTCGGTGAGAAGTTATATAGTGACATCATCACGATTACGAATACAGGCAAAGACGGTCTGACCATTACGGGCATGGAACTGCCAGAGGGACTTGGCACCACGCTCAATGCCGACGAGGTGAATCTGAGGACTTACGACGAGGTCGATTTCCAGCTTTTCTATGTAGCATCGATGACCTCTGTTGCCAGTGGCAATGCCGTAATTCACACCACGGGCGGCGATGTGACGATTGCCTTTACTGCCAGCAAGCAGCTGCTGCCCGAAGGCTATTCCTACGAGAATTTCGATGCCTACTTCCCCCCTGCCGGTTGGAAGAACACAGGATGGAGTGCTGTTGCCACCGCTATCGAGGGCGACAAGAGCGCCTATTGTAGCGGCGATTTCTCTGAAAGCTATCTGCGTTCGCCCCGTCTTGACTTGAGCGATGGCGGAAAAGTAATGTTCACCTATTATAATCAGTATGATGGGGAAACCGCTCCTGAGTACGACATTGAATTGCAAGTATCTTACGACGGTGGCGACTCCTGGACTACCAAGTGGACGAGCGACTGGGAAGGTGGCCTGAACCAATTGCTTACCGCCGAGGTCGACTTGGGCATTGGCAGCGACGAAAGCTATGTGCGGTGGTACTATCCTGCCATTGAAAGCGATGACGAAGGTGCATACGAGCACTCTAACTTCACACTCGACCGTGTGCTGCTTCCTTACGTCTACGGAGCCGACGGCGTTCCAGGCAATGCCACCCTCATTTCTCCTGCCAACAACGCTACCGAGGTCTATCCACAAGACATTGTCCTGAAGTGGGGACCTGCCCAGTTTGCCAAGGGCTACAAAATCTATGTGGGTAGCAATAGCAGCGTCAACAACCTCATAGAAGGTGTCAATGTCGGTTCTGAACTGACCTATACCATAGCCAAGGCCGACTACGAGACCACCTACAAGTGGCGTGTCGTTGCCTATAACGACAAGGGCGATGCCACATCGGTCAGCACCTGGCGTTTCACCACTCAGAAAGACGCATCGGTATTGGAGTTCCCCTATACCGAGAACTTCGACGAGTGTAAGAACGATGTTCCTACAGGTTGGCTGAGCACCACCGACAACGAATACGAGAACCGTCGTTGGAGCCCCAACTCCTTATTTGCCTTCGAGGGCACGTGTCTCTATACAGGCTGGATGAACGCAGGCAAGAGCGCCACATTGCTCTCGCCAGAGTTTGCACTACCAGCCGAGGGCAAAGGCATGAGCATCTCGTTCGTCTGGGGCGACGAGCATCCGCGCTCGCTCATCAAGGACGATACTGGTCTGCTCAAGAAGCAGAACGTAGCAGGCGGCAATGGCAGCAGCGACGTGGTCTTCGAGATTGGCTGCGACGGTGAGTGGAAGCAGGCTGCCTATCTGTCTGAGAACTACAACGAAGATAATGAGACCAAGTATTGGCATGAGGAGCGCGTCGACCTGACCGAATATGCTGGCAAGCGTGTGCAGTTCCGTTGGATTAACCACGCCCTGAGCAGCCGCCACAATGGCGCTTCGCTCGACCAGATCGTCATCAACGGCAATATCGACGACTACGTGACCTTCAACCAAGAGGGCTGGGCTGCAGGCAAGGTGAACTACGGAAAGGCAGTTAATTCAGGCGAGCAGTTCACCATGCTCAACCGTGGCAAGAACACCTTGAAAGTGAAGAGTGTCACCTTCGCCACAAACCTCTTCCAAAGCTCAATTGCCGCAGGTACAGAGATTGATGCCAACAGCGGCATGAAGTTCAGCTTACAGTTCAATGCAAACGATGTGGCCAAGAAAGTCGAGGATGAGATGACCATCGAGTTCGAGAGTGGCTACAAGGCAACCTTCCCCGTCAGTGGTGAAGGACTGGAAAAGGACGTGCTCTACTATGCCTTCGAACCCAACGACCTTGACTATGACTGGAAGAAGGACTTCACACAAATAGACGTTGACAAGAAAGCCAACTACTCGTTAGGCTATTACCTGACCGAGGTAGAGAACGATGGCGGACGCTATGCCTTTACACAGGTGACCAACAACAACACTGCCATGCTTGCAGCCGTCTCTGGCAATCACACAATTGCCGCCTCTGCTCCCAACGACAACTCAGCTGCCGACGACTGGCTTATCAGCAAGCCCATCTGCCCTGCAGCCAATGCCACCTTCGACTTCTATGCCCGCAACTTAGGCACCGTCAACTCGGTGTTTATTGGCGACAACGACCTGCATAGCGTAGAAGTGCTCGTCAGTGAGACAGGCAATGCAAGTACAAAAGACTTCAAGACACTCATGGCAAGCACCGAGATGCCCTACTTGAAGGAGAACGAGTACAACCACTACACAGTAGACCTCTCGGCCTATGCCGGCAAGAACATCTATGTGGCATTGCGCCATACAACGGTAAGTGCCAACTGGCTTGCATTCTTCGACGACTTCACGTTTACCCATGTCAGCGAGGCTGATCCTTCCGGCATCCAATCGCTCGAGGCATCGGTCAGCGAGAACGCATTGCTAACCATCTACAATGTCAATGGCATGAAGGTGGCCAGTGGCCGTGGAGCCAAGACCCTGCGCTCACTCGAAAAGGGTCTCTACGTAGTGAAGGTGAGCGATGGCCAGAACGTGAAGACATTGCGCGTGGTCAACAAGTAATCCCGTAAAATCTGAGAGGTAATGAGTGCATGGCAGGCCATGTCACCACTCATTACCTCTTTTATTATGAATAAGAAGAATGAAACTATCCACATCTCTGTCATTGGTATTCCTGTTGCTTGTCTCGCTACCATTAGGGGCGCAGGTACGTGACAAGAAACTGACTATTCAGGTAACATCGGTCGAGGGCGACAATCTTTCCGGACAAGAGCTTGTACTGAAACAGACTGACTACCAGGTGAGCTACGGCACACTGAAGCTCGATGCAGAAGGCACATGCCGGCTCAACGTCTATGCCGGGCACCATAACCTCTCCATCGAACGCGACGGTTTTACGACCGTTTCCTACGACTTTGAGGTTGAGGCCGAGGAATCGGAGAAGACGGTTTCGCTGACCCTTAGCGAGAAGACGCGCAAGCCCTACGCCCTGACAGCCACCGTCAGCCACAACGTCTACGAAGGAACCGACGACATTGCCTTGTCGTGGAACACTGAGGCACCCGTGCTGTTCGACGATTTCGAGAGCTATAGTCCTTTCTCCGTCAGTTTCGGCGAATGGACGGGCATCGATGCTGACAACGAAGCTGCGGCACCACTCGTAGGCTCCTACCCTAACCGTGGAGTGATGCAGTATGCCCAAATCATCAATCCGCTTGCCGTTGACCCTGTCTGGTGGTACGACTATCCCATTCTTCGCCCCTACAGCGGACAGCAGTATGTGGGTTTCACCCGTACCAATTCGGGCAATGCCAACGACGACTGGCTCATCTCGCCTGTCATCACGCCCGGCACCGACAATGTGCTGTCGTTTATGGGCAAGGCTGCCGACCAGTTTCCTGAGCGTTTCATGGTCTATGTAACCACCAAGACCACACAGCCCACACAGGACGACTTCGTGCGTATAGACCCCGACAACTACGAGACAGCCGACTACCGTGGCTGGCACAAGTATTCCTACGACCTCTCTGCCTATGCCGGCCAGCCCATCAAGTTTGCCATTCGCTATATCAGCCATTACAACCGCTACGGCTCTTTCATGCTGATGGTCGACGATGTCTATGTGGGTCAGCGGCAATATGAGTCACGCCTGCGCTCTTCGGCACGGATGGCCAAGCGGTCGGCTGCCAATCCTAACGAGCGCTTCCAGATTTTCCTCGATGGCGAATTGGTAGAGACAACCGATGCCTATAGCACCATCATTCCCCACGTGAAGGGTGGCACCCATACCATCGGCGTACAGGCCGTCTATATGCAAGCCGAAAGCGAGGTGACAACAGTCCAAGTCGACGTTCCCACAGACGCCTATGCTCATGTCGTGTTCCATATTACGGCTGACAGTCGGCTGACGACCGACGGTCAGAAACTATCCTTGGTCAACATGTCAACATCCGAGGTCTACGACCAGACCGTTGCCAATAGCGAGGCTGAGTTTCTGTCGCTGCCCAAGGGCACATACTTATTCCATGTTGACGAGGGTGCTTTCGATTATTACCAGCAGACTGCCGTCATCGAGAACGATACAACTATCGACATTGTTCTCAGCGATCATATCCTCGCCCCCTACAACATAACTCTGACACCTGCCGACGACGGCAGCTATGTGCTTCGCTGGAATCAGGAACTCAGTTTCTACGACAGCTTCGAGGACTATGACGATTTTGCCACTGGCACCTTCGGCCAGTGGACGACGGTCGATGCCGACCAGACACCCGTCTATCCTATTGCCTTGGGGGGTATCACGAACATTGTGACCTTCCCCGGCTCGGGCACTGCCACCAAGCCCACAGCCATTCCTCCCATGGTCTTCAACCCATGGAACACGTCGCCGGCCATGCTGCCCACCGATGCTGCCATTGCCGCTCCCACTGGCCAGAAAACCATCATCTTCTTCTCGTCTCAGCAAGCAAAGAGCGACAAGTGGCTCATCTCGCCCCTCTTCGACATTCACGACAACTATGTCTTGAGCGTGAAGGCCAAAGCCTATGAGGCCATGTACCCCGAATCGATAGAGTTCTGCATCTCAACCGGTGGCGACCAGCCTTCCGATTTTTCGGCTATCAGTAAAGTCGACGCAGTCAGCGCTGGTATGTGGACGCTCTACGAGACCGACCTTTCCAGCTTTGCCGGAGAGACTGTCCGCTTAGCCGTCCATTACACATCGTACGATGCTTTCCTTACCCAAATCGACGACTTCACCGTAGGCCCGAAGGATGGACAAGGCGCACTGATCGACTATGGTAACGTCGTTCGCTTTGAAATCTTGCTCGACGGCGAGAAAATCGGGGAAAGCAGCCAGCCTGTATTCACAATTCCGTCCCTGACCGAAGGTTCCCATGTTGTGGGCATCAAGGCCATTTACCAGAACGGAGCCTCCGATGTTGTCAGCTATGCCTATAACGTGTCTTCCGGCATCCGCCGTATGCGCCTCGACCCCTCTGCTCCAATGACGGTCTATAGCTTGTCGGGAATCTGTCTGGGCAGCAGCCTTCATCATCTGCCAGCTGGTGTCTATCTGGTACGGCAGAACGGCCTCACTGTGAAAATCAAGAAATAGAGTTTTATGAAAACAAAGAATATCTTAGCATTATTGTTCATGTCTGTGTTCCTGCCCGCGGTGCAGGCACAGACCCACAAGCAGGTGGAAGTCAGTGGGCGTAGCATACTTGCGACGAAGACAGCGAATGCCGCTGCTATGCGCGTCCAAGGACTCTCTGACAACCAGCGGCTGTTGGGCTATGTGCCTGGCGACAGTATCACCGTCGGCGGAGCTGCTTTCGGCACCGCCGGCACCTATTCGCTGGGAGCCATCCTCACGCCTCAGATGCTGTCGGCCTACGCTGGCTGCCGGGTGGTGGGCATCCGCGTAGCTGCCAGCATGGAGCTGGGTCGTGCGCGTACCTTTATTTATACAGTCGACAAAAGCCTGACAGCCGTCATCGAGCAGAAGCAGCGTCTCTATGAGGGATGGAACAACGTGCTCTTCAATGGTGACGGCTACGAGATACAGGGCACGGAAACCCTCTTCTTTGGCTTTGACTATACCGAGACTGCCGAGATGGTAGCTGCCGACAAGGGTGGACTTTGCGGCTATGGCGAAGACGTAGACGGTGGTTTCTATGCATACGGCAACTTTGGCAGTGGCTTGGGGCTCTATTCCCTGAGTAATATCGGCTGCCTCTGTGTACAGCTCATCGTCGACGTGTCATCGCTTCCGCGCCATGATCTCGACCTCACCGCCATCGATGCTGGGTTCAAGTACAAGCAACCGGGCGAAAGCATCGACGTGATGGTCACCTATGCCAATGCTGGGCGCGACTCCATTCTCAGCTACGAGCTGGAAGCACGTCTTGACAATGAGCAGCCAATAGCAGTCAGCCATGCCGACACGGTGACTTCCGGACGTAGCAACACATCAGTATTCCCCTTCCTGCTACCCGCTGACATCACGGTTGGTACCCACCAGCTCAGCGTCAGCATCAGCAAGGTCAATGGCGAGCCACTCGATGCCCGTTCCAAGAACGACACAGTGACAGCCACCTTTGCCGTCTACAACGACATGGTTCGTCGCGACAAGGTCTACCTCGAGGTATATACCGACCAGACATCGCCCTACGTACCCTTCCTCAACAAGTCTATCGCCCAGCTGCTCCGTGCCAACAACGCCCTCACCGTGGTCAACGTCCACCGGCCAAGCACCCCTCTGGCACTCGCGTCAGCCGCCTACCTCCATGAACTCTATGCCTACACATGGCCCACGTTCACCATCAACCGCTCCTACTTCCCTGGCGAAGCCTACGTGTCCTACGACATGAACGACTATCTGACAGCCGTGCCCACCGACATGATATCCAACATTCTCGGCGAAATGCTCATGCAGGACTACTACTCGCCGGCGTTTGCCACTGTTGCCCTGCAGTCCTCTTACGAAGAGGCCACCCGCCAGCTCACCATCGAGGCCAGCGGTCTTCTGCTGCCCGAGGCCGAAGCCATCTACGGCCAGTTGGCACTCACGCTGATGCTCACCGAGGACAGTGTGCAGAGTCGTCAGGCCGAATACAATGCTCTGACCCAGCGCTCCTCCTACAATCAGAAGTATCAGCACAACCAGGTGCTCCGCACCTTTGTCACCTCTCCCATTGGCGATGCCATCCAAGCTGAAGACGGGAAGTACAGCGTTGTCTATACCACCACGCTCGCTGCCGACTGGAACGTTCGCCACACCAACGTCGTAGCCCTTCTCACCAAGAAGGTCGATGCCGTGACCGACAGCAATCTGCTCGATGTCGACGTGATCAATGCCAACAGCCTGGCTCTTGGCGAGACTCTTCAACTGGGCATTTCGCAGCCCTTTGCCGACAGGGGGCAGCAGTCCTCATGCTTCTATACGCTCGACGGCAAAAGGGTCGACGCCTCGCACATGAAGTCCGGGCTCTACATAGAGCGCCGTGCCGACGGCACGATCAGAAAGGTCTGCTATTCCAACTCACGTTAGCGTCAATACTGCCAGTCGTCAGGCACATCTGCACAATAAAGAAATGCGGCACCACACCTCAATGGCATGATGCCGCATTTCTGAACTTTCCCTCCCCTTTTTTTTGTTTGCATAATCATGCATTTTGGGACTTTACGGAAGTACGCTTGAAATTCATGCTGAATTACGATGCAATTAAACTTAAATTGTCGTGTAATTCAGCATGAATTGAAGCGCAATTTAAGTCAAATTATAACACACTGGTAATCAATAGTTTAGGATATTCATAAAGTGAATATATATTCATAAGTAACCTATACATCTTTCTCTATGACCCAGTCGTCGATAGTGCGGGTGTCGGGATTGAAGTAGATGCCTGCCTTTACGACACGGCGGCCATCGGTCTGATAGGGAGTGGCATAGCCTTTCTGGTTTATCTGGTCGAGGGCCTTCTGGGCGGTATCGTTAGTCTTCAGCTCCAGAACATAGGTAGTATCGGGCATGAAGACCACCACGTCGGTGCGGCCTCCGGCACACTTCACCTGCGTACGTACATAGACGTTGAGCATGGAGAAAATGAGGTAGAAGGTGTACTCGTAGAAACCCTCCTTTGTAGCGGCTTCTTCCAGCTTCTTTTTGAAACCCTCGACATAGGGAATACTTGCCATATAACTCTGCATCTCGCGCAGCGCCAGGTCGAGGTCGTTCTTCTTTAGGGCGCGCCAGAACTTCAGGGCAAAGCCAGACTGAACGTCTTCACCTTCAAGCCCCGTATAGACAGGCAGCAGGCCATCGGCATACCCCACCCGCACCTCACGGTTCGGAATGCTGAGTGTATAGATGAACGACTCCGGGTCGTAATCCTTGATGGTCAGGTAACCGCTCTGATAGAGCAGGGGTACCATAGTCGTCATGGCCTCGGTGGGACGGTTGATGGCATAGTCGGTAGACTCGATGTCGTCCATAGACGTGATGTCGTAGCCGAACTTGCGCATCATCTGAATGATGAACGTGGGTGTGCCCGTCTCAAACCAATAGTTGGCTATCTGCCGGTTGGCAAAGGCGCTGAACAGACTGTACGGATTGTAAATGTCGGGCGACTTTTCCGAGAAGTGATAACCGTCGTAGCGGGCTTTCAGCATGGCTTTCATATCCGCTGCCGTGCAGTCGTAGCGGACGGCCAGTTGCTCAATATCGGGCAGCAAGGCAGTGTAGAGTTCTTCCTCGGCAATGCCGCAAATCGCCGAAAAGTCTGGACGCAACGAGATGTTGGGCAGATTGTTGAGCGTGGAAAAGATATTCATCTGGCTCAGACGCGTGATGCCCGTGATGAAGCAGAACTGCAGGTAGGGATCGCTGGCCTTCAGAGGTACATAGAATTCCTGCATCACCCTGCGGAACTGAGGCAGGTTCTCTTCCTCATGAAGCACTTCGAGCAACGGGGCATCATACTCGTCGATGATGACCACTGCCTGAAGGCCAGTCTGCTCATAAGCCCGACGGATAAGACCTGTGAGCATGCCGCCGGGGGTTGTCTCGTCATCATCCTTACCATAGACCGTGGTATATGGCTTCAGCTGTAAAAGGATTCTTTCCTGAAGGGCCTTGGCCGAATCCTGTCCCTTGCAGACACTCAGGTCGATATGGATGACGGGATATTGCAGCCACTCCTG
>CAJONO010000146.1 GCA_905235905.1 uncultured Prevotella sp. | reverse complement strand
AACCGGCACGGGTTGCCCCACTGGTGTTTGAGACCAGCGCGTCTACCGATTCCGCCATCTGGGCTCGAAAAGCGGGTGCAAAGATACTAAGTTTTTTTTAAACAAGCAAAAGATTCTCCTAAAAAAAACAAAAATAATTGGTAGTTTGCAAGATATTGCTTAACTTTACAGCGTTTTATTAAATCAAACATCAAGAATCTAAGATTATGGAAACTCAAAACACGAATTATTGTGTTATTCTTGCAGGAGGCAACGGCAAGCGCCTGTGGCCTTCCAGCCGTATGAATAGACCGAAGCAGTTCATTGATTTCTTCGGTATGGGTCGCACGTTGCTGCAACAGACGTTCGACCGCTTCAATCGGTTTATTCCTACAGAGCATATATATATATGTACCACACGCGAACATCTTTCTCTTGTCAACGAGCAGCTGCCCATGATTGACAACGATCATGTGCTGGTCGAGCCTGTTAACCGAAACACTGCCCCTGCGGTGGCTTGGGCGGGGCGCCGCATTCATCGTGAGAGCGACGATGCGTGTATCGTGGTGTCGCCTTCCGATCAGTTGGTGATGAACGAGGAGGCCTTCCGCAGCAATCTGCTTTCTGGGTTAGACTTTGCCAGTCGCAATGATATTATGCTTACGCTGGGTATTAGGCCCAGTAGGCCAGAACCAGGCTATGGCTACATACAGATAGGCGAGCCCACGCTGGCTCAGGGCATTCATAAGGTGCAGTCGTTCACTGAGAAGCCCGAACGTGAGTTTGCCACCATCTTCATGGAGAGTGGCGAGTTTTTCTGGAACACTGGCATGTTCATCTCAAACGTGCGACATTTGCGCGATTGGTACTTGGAGGTGATTCCCGACATGCCTTACAGGCTGGCCAAGCTCATGGGCAACTATTCGCTTGAGGAAGAGGCGGCCTATGTGCGCGAGCATTATCCCTCCTATCCTAACTTGTCGATGGACAAGGCTGCTTTTGAACTCTCGGACAATGCCTACGTGATGAAATGTGACTTCGGATGGGCCGACATAGGCACTTGGCATGCCATCTACGAGGCGTTGCGAAAGACGGAGAACGACAATGTGGTGCTCGACTCTGAGGTGCTTTTGGAGAACTGTCGCAACAATATTATTCGTCTGCCCAAGGGCCATATCGGTGTCATCAATGGCTTGGAAGGATATATTGTGGCCGAACAGGGCGATGTGTTGCTGATTTGTCCGAAAGAAGACTCTTCGGCCCTTATCCGCAAATATGTCAACGAGGTGAGTATTAATTATGGTGAGCAATATGCGTGAGAAGTGATTGCCAAAAAGTATAGAGCGAAATGATTGCTATGATTGCTGCCGTTGCCCGTAACCGGGCTATAGGCTTTAGGAACAAGCTGATTTATTGGCTTCCGAACGACTTGAAACGCTTCAGGCAACTGACCACGGGCCATACGGTCGTGATGGGGCGCCGAACGTTTGAGAGCTTGCCCAAAGGAGCTTTGCCCAATCGCAGAAACTGCGTACTCACCACTTCCGTTGACAGCTTGCCGGGATGTGAGTGCTTCCGTTCGTGGGACGACTTCGCGAAGCATTGCAGGCCAGACGAGGATGTCTACATCATTGGTGGGGCAAGCCTCTATCAGGGCTTAATGAATCATGCCGACCGCCTGTGCCTGACCGAGATTGACGATGTGCCCCAGGAGGCCGACACGTTTTTCCCGGATTATAGTCAGTGGAGAGAAGTGAGCCGTGAGGAGCATGAGAAAGACGAGCGCCACGGCTACCGCTATGCTTTCGTAGACTACGAGAGGTGATTCGGGGGGCGTGACCTGCGGCAACGTGGCGGCTATTCTCTTTCCGAAATCTGTGTTATCTTGCCCCAAGACTTGTGTTTCTGGTAGCGAGAGAGTGAGCCTTTAGGTACCGTGAGCACACATGCCTCGGTGTTCAGCCCCTTGAAGGTGCTATGGGTAATGTCGGGGGGAAGGACGCAAAAGAGGAGCACATCGTGGAGGGCAGCACATTTCGTGAAGGCGTTGCCGCCGATTTTCTTCATGGCGGCAGGCAGTTCAATATGTTGCAGATTGCTGCATTCCCGGAAAGCGGCACTGCCAATGTTGGTGCAGGGGGCAGGGATAACCATTGTCTGAAGGCTGGTGCAGCTCTCGAACGCGTTGTCGCCAATGGTGGTCACGGTAGAGGGTAGGGGAATGGTGTCGAGCAAGGCACATTCCTTGAAGCAGTTATCGCCAATGCTCTTGAGCTTTTCAGGGAAGAGAATGAAGCGCAGGGAATGGCAATAACGGAACGCATCGCTTCCAAGGCGTTCGAGCGCACCAGAGAAGAAAACCGAATCGAGCGTTATGCAGTTTTCGAACACATCAGTTCCCATCTGTCTGACGAGGCTGGGTATGCGTATTGTCTTCAGACTTGCACACCCTTCGAAGGCATGGTCGCCAATGGTGGTGAGTGTTTGGGGCATGGCAAAGGCTTGCAACGACTTGCAATTGTAGAAGGCCCTGATGCCAATGCTTTTCACCGTGGCCGGCAAAGCTACAGTGCGCAGGTTCGTACATCCGGAGAATACCTCGTTTTCGAGTTGTAGCAGTGGACCGTCGATTACGGCGGTAGTGAGCATTGTGCAGCCCTTGAAGGCATTCCTACCGAGTTTTGCGGTGTGGGGCAGGACAATGTGGGCCAGCTTGGAGCAACCCTCGAAGACATTGTTGCCCAGTAGCGGGAGCGAGTCGGGCAAAGTGATATGCTCCAGTTCCACACAGCGGCGAAAGGCACTATTGCCAACGGAAGTGACCGATGGTGGGAGTGTGATGCGTCGAAGGCTCGTACAAACGGCAAAGAGGGCGTTGGCAATGCGCTCAATGCCGCAATCCAGACTCACGTCGGTCAAGGCTACGCATTTGTAGAAAGCGCAGTCGTCAATCAGTTCTACCGACTGAGGAACCACTATCTGCGTGAGCGAGAGGCAGGCATCGAAGGCATGCGACTTGATTCTCTTTAAGGTCGGAGGCAGGGTAATGGCGGTGAGGCTCTGGCAACCCATGAACGCATTCTCGCCAATCTGCGAGAGACTGTCGGGCATGAGCACCGTCGTGAGGCTGCTGCAACCGTTGAAGCAGTTCTTGCTGACTGCCTTTATCGTCTGTGGAAGGCTGATGCTCCTGAGTGTTCTGCAATTCATGAACAATCCTTCGGGCAGCATGTCTTCTTCGTTGACGAAAATGGTTGTGCCTGCCTTGATTTGTGCGTCGGATAGGTCGATGTCGGTGAGGGCAGGTTCGCTAAAGCTTTCGTTGGCAGGTTCTGAGGCCATTGTCTTCAGCAGGAGCAAATCTTGGCCGTTCAGCGGCCCGCTCACCTTGAGTTGGCGAAGGGCTGGTCTTAGCATGTCGGGCAAGAGTTCGGAGAGCTGGCCAGGTGTTGACACGTTGACCGTCAGTCCTTCCAACTGTGCCATAGCTATCAAGGGCAGGAAGAATGCAATAATCGTGAGTGCTTTTTTCATTTCCTGGTTTCGAGGGGGCTTCGCTTGGTGCGGTGATAGCTTCGGTAGTCGTCGAGTTCAATCTCTACGTCGGGTTCTTTGAGCTCACCGTCGTGGGGAAGCAGGAACTGCATGTATTTGATGTTGAGTCCACGTGCCAGCCACATCTGCTCATAGTAGGTCTGAATGCTGGCGGCCTCGCTGAGGGCATGCTGTTCCTTCCCTTTGTTTGTTGCGTTCTGTAGCCTCCCATTCGGGCTGGCGGTGTAGAGGTCGTCTGTAAGAGCCTGAAGGGGTAGGTGGTTGCACTCTACCACATAACGGGTGTAGGTGAAAAGGAAACGGGAGTCGGTCTTCAGGTGGATGATACCGCCATCGATGAGGAAGCGGCGGTATCGCTCCATGAAAAAAGTCGAGCTGAGGCGCTTGCGCGGGTTCTTCATCTGCGGATCGCTGAAGGTGAGCCAGATTTCCTGCACTTCGTCGGTACCAAAGAAACGGTCTATGATTTCGATGTTGGTTCGCAAGAATGCCACATTCTTAATGCCTTCTTGAGTGGCTTGTGTGGCACCGGTCCACATACGGGCACCCTTGATGTCGACACCAATGAAATTCACGTCGGGGTAGCGCTTTGCCAGTCCCACGGCATATTCGCCTTTGCCGCATCCCAGTTCGAGCACAATGGGGTTGTCGTTCTTGAAATAGTCCTCACGCCAACGGCCACGCATGCTGAATGGCACGTCGCTTACAACCGAATAAGGGTACTGGAAGACGCAAGCATACGTCTCCATGTCGGCAAATTTGGCAAGTTTTCCTTTACTCATTCTGATTTTGTTTGAATTGTTGCTTGTGCGCCAATAGACGACAATCCCTAATGGGCCATGCTGACTTTCACCTGCTTCCCACGGTAGGTAACTGTCTGTTGGCTGCCATCGGGCATCACTACGATGAAAGAACGCTCGTTGGGCATGCCGCCAAACGCCCCCTGCCGCTTACCGATGGTCAGTAGCCGGCGGCTGTTGTTCCAGCTGAAGCTGATGCGTGAGCATTGTCCCTGCCGATAGGCCGTGGTGGTGCCGTCGTCCTCATAGAGCGTGAAGCTGGCATCATCGCCCGGATAGATGCGGATGTAGAGCGGTGCGCCCAACTTTTCGGCGGCATATTGCCTGTCCTGACCTAATGGAAGGATGCTGCCTCCACGCACAAAGACGGGTATGCGCCGGGCATCGGTGCCGACGGTCTTTGCCCCGTCGTAATGGCGGCCTGTGCGAAAATCGTACCAGCCAGCCTTGTTCTTAGGCAGATAGGTGTTCCAAGTAGAGACGTCGGGCTCAGTGACAGGGCTTACGAGCAGCGACTTGCCAAACATGTACTCGTACTTCTGGTGCAATGCCTCGGTATCGTCTGCAAAGTCGAAAACCAAAGGACGCATCAGCGTAGAGCCTTCGAAGGCTATTTCCGCCGCATGACTATAGATATAGGGCAGCAACCGATAGCGCTCCTTCAGGCATTCGGCAATGGTGGCCTGAGCCTCGGCTCCGTAGTTCCATGGCTCGGTGTTGCTCATGTAGCCATGAACGCGCATCAAAGGCAAATAGACACTTGTTTCTATCCAACGAAGCATGCGGTGAATATAACCACGGTCGGAATACTGGTTGCCGGGTCGGAAGAAGCCGCCCGCATCGTAGGTCCACCAGGGAATGCCCGCCGCTTGCATGCCGAGGCCGGCAGTGAGCTGTCGGCGGAAAGTTTCCCAGTCGTTGCCTACGTCGCCCGACCATAATGCCGAGCCATAGCGCTGGATGCCGGGAAATCCGCATCGTGTGAGAATCATGGGCCGTTGGGAGGAAGCAGTAGAAAGACCTTCATAGACAGTCTTGTTGACCAAAAGCGGGTAGACGTTGCGCACCTGTTCGCCCGACCATCGGCCGTTGTTCACCCGGCGTCCCTGCAAATCGTCATTTTCCGGCTCGGTAGCATCCTGCCACCAGGCATCGATGCCCAGCGGCACCAGTCTGCGAGAGAAGTTCTTCCAATAGTCGGCTGCGGCATCAGGGTTAAAGAAGTCTATCCAGTCGGTGCCGGGAATATAGCGGTTGGCGGCTACCATCTGCTTTCCTACCTCAGAGTTCTTGTCGATTTTCGACCACACGCTGACCATCAGCCGCAGGTTCATGGCATGCAAGCTGTCGGTGAGTGCCTTTGGGTCGGGATAGTGCTCTTCGTCGAACTTCATGGAGTTCCATCCGTATTTTCCCCAGTATTGCCAATCTTGAACGATGAGGTCGGCAGGCAACTGCTCGCTTCGGAAGCGTTGTGCCGTTTCGAGAATCTCGGATGACGAGTGGAAGCGCTCGCGGCAATGAATATAGCCCAGCGCCCATTGGGGCATGAGGGGCGACGGTCCTGTCAGCTGCCTATAGGAAGCAATAATCTCGTCGGGCGTTCCGACGAACACCGTATAGTCTACGGCAGTGGCAACGGGCGAACGGAACACGGTCTCGTCCTCTACCTTATTATAATATAGCACAGGAGCATCGTTCTTGGTTAGCTCTGCCGTCAGTGTGTGGCGGCCTGCGGCCAAGTGGGCAATCACCGAGGCTGTAGGGGGCAACCACAGGTTCTGCATCTCAATGACAGGCTGGCCGTCAATGCACAGGTTGTGGCGACGGGCCATTTTTTGTCCCACATCGAGCAGGAGCGCATAGTCGCCAGCTTCGGCTATGTTGACTTCGGCCTCGAAGATATGCCGTTCGCGCACCTCACGCTTGCCGCCCTCGGTCGAGGTGACATCGACCACCTCTCGCTGGCCTGTTCCTTCGCGTTTTGTCAGCCTCACACTCTGCTTGGCGGGGTTGAATTCCACCAGTCCGTAGTTGTTCCACAATACTCCATAGCCCTTGCTGGAAATGAGCATCGGTATGGAAATCTGCGTGTTTACCTGTGTCAGCCGTCGAGAAAGACCGTGAATGTTTGCATAGCCGTCCTGAAACTGCCCCAAGCCAAACTGACAGTCGTCTTTCGGCGAGAGAAAGGCCAGCGTAGCCTCTGTTCCTGACAGTCGGTGGTTGGTGGCTGTGAACACCGGGCGGCCTTGGCGGTCTTTTACCACCACTGTCTGGTGGTCGGGAGCCACGCCGACGGTCACGTCACATTTCCTGACCCCGTCGTTGCTCACATAGAGCCAGTTGGGTAGATCGCTCTTCGCACCTTCGTCATAGACAATGCGAACAGCGTTTCGGGCCACATTCTTCACCGTCAGCCGACCTTTGCCAAACGGATAGCTCTGTGTGGAACCTGAGGTCTGAGAACTGAGGTCTACCGACAGACCGTGGAGTAATAAGACGACGAGGAGCGCTCTGGTGATGCTTTTTCTCATATAAATAACCGTCCTTAAGTTTCCCAAATATTTCTTTAACAGGATTACTTACAAATGATTTTTCCGCCCACGACATAGGCACCGTGCTTCAGTTGCTGCCACTGTCGGGCATCTCCCACTTTCATGCCCTGCAGGTTATAGACAGGCTGTGAAACGGCCTCCTGCAATCTGATGCCGTCTATGCCTTCCACCTCGTCGTTGGTCACATAGACATCGTCGACATAAATCGTTCCTGTCTTTCCTAACCTGAAGGCGATGATGCGAATCTTGGAAGGGTCAATAATCTTATTGGTAGAATACTTCAGGTCTTTCAGGTCGATGCACAAGGTCGTCTCTGTGCCGAAGTCCTTGTTGTAGCCGCCGCTCGAGGTGCTGGTAGTTGCGTAAATGCGCACGGAAGCCTTGCACTCCTGAGGTTCTTTCAGCTTGACCACCAGATAGCGGTAGTCTGAAAGGTCAATGCCGTTGTCGTAGACCCATCCTGCTTGGCCAGAAATGCTGAGCTTGATGCTACGCTCTTCCTCGTTATAGGTCAGGTTGCCGGCAATCTTCTTGATGTTGTCGGCACTAAAGGGGAAGAACTGCACGTCGAGGCTGAAGGGTGCCTTCGTCTGCTGTAGGGCAAAGTCGGTATAGACGGCGTTGAGGGTGCCTTTACCCTCATGCTTGGTCGAAATCTTTCCTTCGTCGGTAATAACCACGTTGCCGTCGACCAGTTCGAAGGTCATGTCCGAGGTTACGTCCTCCGTATGACCGTCTTGGAAGGTGGCCTTGACGGGAATAGTCAGGCCTGGCATGCCCACTATTTCCTTGTCGACCGTGATGCTCTTTGCACAGTAGAATTTTTTGAGCGAATTAGACATCTGGTAGGCTGAGTCGGCTTTCAGCTCTCGTCCCATCAGGCTCAGTGCGGCAAAGGCATAGCGTTTGCCAAGGATGCGATAGCCCGTGGCATTGAAGTGCCAGGGATCGTTACCGTTGCCAGGCAATCCTTCCGAACTGATGACGTGTGACGTAGGCACTACCGACGGCATCCGTGCCACTTGAACATTGTGGCCATAGCAGGCACCGCCGTTCTCCTGACGCAGGGTCTCGCCCACGAACAGGGGCACCGTATCGGCTGCCAGTCCCAGGTCGTTGAGCATGTCGTTATAAATCTTTTTCACCATGTTTGGCCAGTTGGGGTCGCCGTTGTTCGAACAGCCTTGGTGCAGCAGAATGCCCTTGATGACACCCACCTCCTGGGCTTTCTTGCCCATCTCGATAAGTCGGCCATAAGGGTTGCCGCCGTAGTGGTTCTTGGCCAGCGTGGCCCACCACTCGTTGGGGTTGTCTTTCAGCTTCTGCTGGTATTTGTCCTTGTCGAACATCTCAATAGGACTGCCACCCATAGCTACGGGTATCACGCCAATCTTGACGTTGGCAGGCAGTGCGGCCACCATCGTGCGGCCAAAATAGTCGGTGGGACCGAGACCGCCATTCGGGTTGACCAATGGTGGCGTGGCGGTGTACCATTTGCCGAGGGTACGGCTCGGACTGCTGTAGTTACAGGTGGCCAGTAACTGGAAACGCTTGTCGACACCCGACTTGTCGACACTCTCAGGCTGGGCGTTGCCCTCCATGTTCGACTGTCCGAAACAAAGGTAAATGTAGAAGTTCGGATCGACTTCGGCCGTCATCTTCATTGCGGTGAGAGCCGTCAGTACGCATGTAAGAAATAGTTTTTTCATAAAAAACATTTTTATATTGTTGTATATTGGCAAGAATGCTACTGCAAAGGTAAGTTTTTTTATTCAAAAAGAACCACATTTTTGTGCCATATCTTTTCAAATTGCCTTAATTCTATAAATAATGAGACGTGGAACAAAGCCAAAACGATAAAAAAGTCGTAATTTTGAACCGTAAATAATAAAAGCGAAGAATGAGAAGCGAAAAACTGCTAATAATGGTCATGGCCCTGACAGCGATGGGCCCTGCCAGCGCCCAGACGGGCAAAGAATGGGATAATCCTGCTATTACGAGTGTTAACCGTGAGACGGCCCATACCGTTGCCATCCCTATGGCTTCGGGAGTCGATGCGACAACAAGCGCTACGGCGCAGCAACCCTACTGCCAGTCGCTCGACGGCAAGTGGAAATTCATGTGGGTGGGCACACCGTCGAAGGCCACGGCGGCCATGTGTGCCAAGGACTATAACGACACATCGTGGACCGACATCGACGTGCCGTCGAGCTGGCAGGTCTGGGGCTTGCACAACAACAAGTCGTGGGACAAGCCGCTCTATTGCAACGTAGCCTATCCCTTCTCGTTCGATGAGAGCACCTATAGCGTCATGGCCGACCGCCCAGGGTGGTTCACTTACAGGGGCGACATGACAAACCCCGTGGGCACCTATCGCCGCACCTTCACCATTCCCGCCGAATGGGACGGTCGCGACATTTTCGTGCGTTTCAACAGTGTGGGGCACGGCTACTACCTTTGGGTGAACGGTCAGTGCGTGGGCTATAGTGAGGACTCGTATCTTCCTTCTGAGTTCAACATCACGAAATATGTCACCGAAGGCGTGAACTCCATAGCCTTGCAGGTCTACCGATTCACCAGCGGCTCGTTCCTTGAGTGCCAGGACTATTGGCGACTGACGGGCATTCACCGTTCGTGCTTCCTGTGGGCAGCACCGAAAGTGAGAATCACCGACTTCTTCTTCACTACCGACCTTGATACCCATTACGCCAATGCCAAGGCAAACGTCAAAGTGAGCGTCACGGGCATTGATGTCACGGGTAACGGCCTGGTAGAGGCGAAGATTATGGACAACGGGAAGGTTATTGCCCAAGGAAGTTGTGGCGTGGGCGACGGTTCTTGCAGCATCGACATGGATGTGACTGCTCCACGGCTCTGGAGTGCCGAGACCCCTAATCTCTATGACTTGGTGTTGACACTGAAAGACGATGCCGGCCATGTGTGGGACGTTCAAGGCTCACGGGTAGGCTTCCGCGAGGTTGCCATCCGCAGCGACGGCGCCCTTACCATCAACGGCCGTCGCATGGTGTTCCACGGTGTGAACCGCCACGACTTCTCGCCCGTCAATGGCCGTGCCATCACTCCTGCAGAAATCGAGGAGGACATCCGAACCATGAAGCGCCTGAATATCAACGCCGTGCGTACATCGCACTATCCCAACGACCCTGTGTTCTATGACCTCTGCGACAAGTACGGCCTGTATGTCCTGGCCGAGGCCGACGTAGAGTGCCATGCCCATCAGAAGCTGTCGTCGCTCCAGCTGTTCCGCCATGCCATGGTAGAGCGTTCCGAGAACCACGTGTTGTGGATGCGCAATCATCCCTGCATCTTCATGTGGTCGTTTGGCAACGAGTCGGGTGGGGGCGATAATTTTAAATATGTGGGGCAGGCCATCAAGGCCCTCGACAAGACGCGCCTCACCCATTACGAGGGCAACAGCGACTATGCCGATGTGTCAAGTACCATGTATGCCAGTTATGAGACCATCAGCTGGATTGGCTCTTCCCGACAGGGAAAGAGAGGGCAGAAGCCTCACATACAGTGCGAGAACAGTCACTCCATGGGCAATTCGATGGGCAACGTCCGTGACATGTTCGACCTCTATGAGAAATATCCCTGCCTGACAGGCGAGTTCATCTGGGACTTCAAGGATCAGGGCTTGCTCACCAAGAGCAGCACGGGCAAGGAATACTGGGCCTACGGTGGCGACTTTGGCGACTCGCCCAACGATGGCAACTTCTGCATCAACGGCTTGGTGCGCCCCGACTGGTCGCTAACGGCCAAGTCGTATAACACGAAGAAAGTCTATCAGCCTCTGGAGTTTAAGGCGGTGCAGGGCAAGACCGCGCAGTTCCGCATGAAGAACAAGTTGGCCTTCCTGCCCTCGACGACCTACGACGTGAAATATGAGGTGATGGATGAAGAAGGAAACGTGCTGGCCACGGCACCCATCACCGACAATGTGGCCGCAGGCGACAGCACCCTGATAACCATCGACCTGGGCGACGTTCAGTCGCTCGACCCTGCCCAGGAGGCATTCGTCAAGTTTACCGTCGCTCAAAGGGAGAAGACGCTCTGGGCCGATGCCGGCTATGTCGTGGCCGAGGAGAAACTGCCCGTCAGGACAGCAACAAAGCCCATGTTCAATCCAGAGAAGCTCTCGGAATGCGAACCGCTGACCGTAACCGAGACCACCTCGCTCATCACCCTCGCCAATTCTCGTCTGAAAATTACCTTTAGCAAGACACAGGGCACACTGACCGGCTATGTCTGCGACGGCACGACGCTCGTCAGCAAGCCCCTCCTTCTGAGCGTGTTCCGCCTGCCCACCGACAATGACGGCCGGCAAAGCAGCAGTTGGGACAACATGGGCCTGCGCAAGCTCACCGTGAAGGGTACAGGCTCGGAGATTGTCAAGGCCGATACTTACACGACAATCTCGCTCAACAGCACCCACACCGGGCAAAATGGCACAGCCTTCAACGTGAGCATGAGCTTCATCGTCTGCTGCGATGGCACGGTCATGGTCAACTCATTTGTACGTCCTGCCTTGTCGGGAGCCATCCTGCCCAAGATAGGCTTCAGGTTGGAGATGCCGGCTAAGATGGAACAGCTGCAGTGGTTTGGTCGCGGACCGTGGGACAGCTACCGCGACCGCAAGGAGGCTTGTCTGCCTGCCATCTATACAAGCACGGTGACCGACCAGCAGGAAGACTATATCCTGCCGCAGGAGCATGGCACCAAGCAGGAGGTGCGCTGGATTGCCGTGACCAACGACGAGGGAAAGGGTCTGCTCTTCGTGGCCCCCGACCAGATGGCCGCCTCTGCCGTTCACTTCCGTCCCGAAGACAACTACACCGACCGCAACACCCGCTCGAAGCACACCTATCAGTTCAAGACCACGACGACCACCGTCCTGTCGCTCGATGCCGCCACTCGCGGCCTGGGCAATGCCAGCTGCGGCCCCGACGTGCTCGACAAGTATGAGCTGAAGGCCGCCAACACGCCGTTCCGCTTCTTCATCATGCCGCTGTCGACTGGCATCAAGGCCGTCCAGGCCGCCCGCGTCGACATGCCCGTTTGCCAGCCCGTCAGCTGTGAGCGTCTGAGCAACGGTCGCATCAAGATGAGCACTACCACGAGAAATGCCACCATCTACTACAGCATTGACGGTGGCGACTATCAGAAATACACCACGACCCTTTTGCATAACGACGCTTGCTCCATCACGGCCTACAGCACCGTCGACGGCTTCTTCGACAGTCCGAAGATGAGCTACGACTTCCCGCTTTTCATCAACAAGACTACGTGGAAGCTGGTGAGCGCCGACAGTCAGCACAGTGGCAACGAGGCCAAGCTGGCCTTCGACAACAACACCTCGACTTTCTGGCACACCGAGTACTGGGGCAGCGAGCCTGCCTGTCCGCACACCTTGGTGGTCGACATGGTCAGTACCTATAAGGTAACGGCCTTCACCTATCTGGCCCGCCAGGACGGTTCGCAGAATGGCATGGTGAAAGCATACGAGGTCTATCTGAGCACCGACGGCAAGAACTGGGGAACGGCTGTGGCTTCAGGCGAGTTCAAGAACACTACTTCGTTGCAGGTGGCCAAGCTGAAGACCAAGAAGGTGGCTCGCTACCTGAAGTTTGTGGCCAAGTCGGAAATCAATGGCAAGGCATGGAGCTCGGCTGCCGAGATAGGCATCGAGGCAGAGGAGGACGTCACAGGCATCGAGACCATCGGGCAATCGTCGCGCTTGTCGGCCATCTCTTGCCACACCTACGACCTGCAAGGCCGCCGCTATAATCCTGATTTAAAAAGTTCAAATTATAAGAAGGGCATATACATCTGCGACGGGAAAAAACGCATTTATTAGGATGTACATAAACCGAGGTGCGCCATCCTTCAAGGAACGAATGCTTGTGAATATTTATTCATTCTAAAAACTTTCTAACACTCTGATTTACAGTGTGTTGTGATCGATATTGAATTACGTTGCAATTCATGCTGAATTACATGGCAATTTGAGCTGAATTGCATCGTAATTCAGCATGAATTTCAAGCATACTCACGTAAAGCCCTAAAATGTATGATTATGCAAACGAAAAAACGAGCTACATCACTGTAACTCGTTTTTTTGTGTCTTGCGTAGCGGGAGCCGGGATTGAACCGGCGACCTCATGATTATGAATCATGCGCTCTAACCAGCTGAGCTATCCCGCCAAACGGCTTTTTGCGGGTGCAAAGGTAACAATAAGTTTCGAATCTGCAAAATATTTTCTGTTTTTTTCTTCATTTATTCAAAAAAAATCGTAATTTTGTAGCCGAGAACAAGACTAACCTCAAAACGAATACATAGAAATACTTATGAAGAAACAGCGATTGAATATCGAATACCCCCTGTCGACTCGCAATCCTGATATTGTGTGGAGACTCATAAGCACCGACCATGGCTTGGGGCGCTGGATAGCAGACAAGGTGAGTGAAGAAGATGGGATTATCTCCTTTACGTGGGGACAGCCTTGGACTGCCCACCACACGCTGTCGGCCCATGTAGTGGAACGGTCACACAACAAGCATATACGTTTCCGTTGGGTTGATGAAGATGACGAAGAGGCTTTCTGGGAGATGCGAATTGCCCGTAGCGAACTTACCGACGAGCTGTGTCTCTGCGTGACCGACTATGCTTCCGTCGACGAGATAGAAGATCTTCAGGCACTGTGGGACGGTAACATGGATCGCCTACACCAGACGAGCGGACTCTGAGCCGTTCTCGCCACACCAAGAGAAGAGAAATAATGAAAGCCTACAAGATAATTGCCATAACCTTTTCACTCCTGCTGGCACTGACTGTGCCAGCAGAAGATATTGACCATATTCATAAGGATTTTTATCGGGAGTTCGTCAGGTTGCGGAACTTCGGAGAAGAGGAAGACTTCTACGCGCATACCGCTAAATATAAGAAGTTCCTATGGTCGAACCAGATGTATGAGGCTTACTTCAAAATCAAAACCAACGAAGGCTTTTATTTTGCCAGTCACCAACATCCGCTCAGGGCCATGCGAACGGCAACAGAGTTGGAAGAAGAAATCATGGCCTATGGCGACACGACGCTGCTCTACCTGCCTTCTGGCCTGAAGGGCGACATCTACAAGCAGACACACAATATTCCGAAGGCCGACAGCACTTATATCGTGGCCCTGAAGCAGGTGGGCAAGCGCGACCACAAGTTTACCATGGTTGTCCACATGAACCTTGCTGAGGTAAACTTGACCACTAATCCTGAGAAATCGTTAGAATGGGCCAATCTGGCCCTGCACGAGGCCGACAGCCTGAACAACTACGAGCATCGGTCTATGGCGCTGGGCACGAAATGCTACATCTTTTTTATGCTGGCCGAGCGCGATTCGTTCATGCAGACGAAAGAACGCTTCTATAAGCTGAAGGAAGAGTTCGATGCGCTCGACGAGCAGACCAAGGCAACGGGACGCCAGCACTTCAGCAGCTATTACGACAAGGTGATGGCCATTGCGCAGACCGCCTTCGACGGGAAGTTCAAGGAGGCTGTCGACATGGCCGACATTGCGCAGCTGAACGTCGACCGCCAAATGGTGATATTCCGCATCTATGCCATGGAAGGTGAGGCGGTCAAGGAAAAGGCACACAAACGGTTGGAATGGGGCTTCGCCGCCATGACCGCGCTCTATATTTTTGTCTATATCATGGGCAGGCGTCGGCTCATGCGGAAAATTCGAAGGCGCAAGGAAGAACTGAAGGTAGCCATGGAGAAGGCCGAGGTGGCCAACAAGACGAAGGCTGCATTCATTCGCTCGATGAGTCATGAGATTCGAACCCCGCTAAACGTCATCAATGGCTTCTCACAGATTCTGTGCTCTAACGAGTTCAACCTAAGCGAAGAGGAGAAGAAAGACATGAAGAAGCGCATCATGGCTAACTCGGAATCCATCACCCTCATCATCAACGAACTGTTGGAACTCTCGGCTGGCGAGAGCGTGACGCTCGACGAAAGCAATCTCACCGACACCTGTCCTAATGAACTGGGGCGCAAGGCCATAGCAAAAGCTGGTAAGCAGAACGATAAGGGACTCAGCCTGGTCTTCAAGTCTGATTTGGCCGACAGCTTCGTGTTCAAGAACAATGAGGATACCATTTCGCGGGTGCTCGAAAAAATCCTTGACAATGCCGTCAAGTTTACCAGTAAGGGCAGTGTGACGCTCGAAGTGAGCAGGAAAGACGATAGTGTGCTCTTCAGCATCAGCGATACGGGGGTGGGCATTCCTGAAGACAAGCAGAACGAAATATTCGATAATTTTGTCAAGCTCGATGACTATAAGGAGGGTGTTGGGCTTGGTCTGCCCATTTGTCGTCGTCTGGCCCATTCGCTGGGTGGCGACATCGTGCTCGATAGGAAATACAAGAATGGCAGCCGCTTCATTCTGCAACTGCCAATCTTGTAGTCAGCCAGGCCCAACATAACTCCCTTCTTCCTATGGGAAGGGTAGGTGGTGAGGCTCACGATGCCTATTTCTTGTGCCTGTTAGCCCGCTGCTCTCGGTATTTTGCTTTCTGCTTGGCCGAGCCGCTGCCATGGGCACCTGTAATATACTTTTTCTTCTTGGCCTTGGTCTTCACCTTCCCCTCGTTAGGGTCCCTTCGTTCCCCACCGCGGCCAAAGTTGATGCCATTCTCCAAGATGCTCTGAAAATCGTCCTCTTTACTCATCTCTGTAGAAGCAAATTATTCACTTTTCACTTTTCGCTTTCCCCTAATTAGTGGTGGAACAGTCTTACCCCCGTAAATGCCATTGCAATGCCATACTTGTCGCAGGTCATGATGACATGGTCGTCGCGCACCGATCCACCAGCCTGGGCAATATATTCCACACCGCTCTTGTGGGCTCGCTCTATGTTGTCGCCGAAGGGGAAGAACGCGTCGCTGCCTAAGGCCACCTTCGTGTTCTTGGCTATCCACTCCTGCTTCTCCTCTTTCGTCAGCACCTCGGGCTGTGTCTTGAAGAACTGTTGCCAGGCACCGTCGCGCAGTACGTCGTCGTGCTCGTCCTCAGAGATATAGACGTCGATGGTGTTGTCGCGGTCGGCGCGGCGAATGCCGTCGACGAAGGGCAGGCTGAGCACCTTCGGATGTTGGCGCAGCCACCAGATGTCGGCCTTCTGTCCGGCCAGACGGGTGCAGTGGATGCGGCTCTGCTGGCCGGCACCGATGCCGATGGCCTGGCCGTCCTTCACGTAGCAGACGCTGTTCGACTGCGTATACTTCAGCGTGATGAGTGCAATCATCAGGTCACGCTTGGCCTCGTCGGTAAAGGTCTTGTTCTTCGTGGGGATATTCTCGAAGAGGGCAGAATCGTCTAAGCGAATCTCGTTGCGCCCCTGCTCGAAGGTGATGCCGAACACCTGCTTGCGCTCGATGGGCTCGGGCTTGTAGGCGGGGTCTATCTGAATCACGTTGTACGTGCCCTTGCGCTTCTCACGCAGTATCTGCAATGCTTCGGGCGTAAAGCCGGGAGCAATTACGCCGTCGCTCACCTCGCGCTTGATGAGCAGGGCCGTCGTCTCGTCGCAGGTGTCGCTCAGGGCGATGAAGTCGCCATACGACGACATGCGGTCGGCACCACGGGCGCGGGCGTAAGCCGAGGCAATGGCCGACTCGTCGAGACCCTTGATGTCGTCAACAAAATAAATCTTCTTCAGCGTGTCGCTTAGCGGAAGGCCCACGGCGGCACCGGCAGGACTCACGTGCTTGAACGAGGCGGCAGCAGCCAGCCCAGTGGCCTGCTTCAGCTCCTTCACTAACTGCCATGCATTCAGGGCATCCAGAAAATTGATATAGCCGGGACGGCCATTCAACACTTCGAGGGGCAGCTCGCCCTCGGTCATAAAGATTCGCGATGGTTTCTGGTTCGGATTGCATCCGTACTTCAGCTCAAGTTCTTTCATCTCAGATGTGTAAAAAAAGATATATTTGTGTGCAAAGGTACAACATTTCGCGGAAACTCGCAAATATCTCGTCTTCCTTTTCCTGTTGAGCGAAACTTTTCTGTACCTTTTCCTTTATAATCGAAAAAATATTCGTAATTTTGCAGGCAAATAGCAAAACGATTAATATGGAAAGCAAACATGCTGCGCTGAAGAAACTGTTGGAGGCCGTGGAGAAAGAGCTGCTCAGGAAACCGAACCCGAAGACGCTCGACCGCCTGTCGATGCTGGCCGGCTTCCAGGACTGGGAATCGTTCCAGAAGGCTTTGCATGGCAATGCCGATGCGAAGACCAACTATGAATAAAAAAAGGCGCTGCCGATGCATACACATCGCACAGCGTCAGTTTTTCTTTTCCTTGATTCGCAAGGGTTACTCTGCCTTTGCAACGCCCGAACGCTTCTCCTTGATACGGGCAGCCTTGCCGGTGAGCTTGCGCAGGTAGTAGAGCTTGGCGCGACGCACCTTACCCACCTTGTTCACCTCGATGCTCTCAATGTTAGGCGACTCCAGTGGGAAGATACGCTCCACACCCACGGTGCCCGACATCTTGCGAACAGTGAAACGCTTTTTCTCCTGATGGCCGCTAATCTTGATGACCACGCCACGATAGAGCTGAATGCGCTCCTTCGAACCTTCGATAATTTTGTAAGCGACAGTCACAGTGTCACCAGCCTTGAACTTGGGGTGCTGTTTGCCGGTTGCAAATGCTTCTTCAGCAACTTTAATTAAATCCATTTTTACTTAATAATTAAATTTGTTGTTATCGTTCCTGCAAGGGCATAACAGGCAACTCTCCTATCTTCCTGCCAGCGACCCAAGCCGAAAAGCGGGTGCAAAGGTACAAAAAAGTTTGCAAACTCCAAAACTTTTTTGTAATTTTGCAAACAAAATACATTATCTGATATGAATAAACCGCTTATGAAGGCCCTTTTGGCCTTGTCTTTACTGACTTTGACAGCCTGCTCGACACATTATCAGCTGGCAGGCATCAGTCGTTCACGCATTGTTATCGACAGCCGTTACGATGCCTCGCCCGATGCGGCGACCACTGCCGTCCTGGCTCCCTATAAGCTGAAGGTCGACTCGGTGATGATGCCTGTAGTGGGAACAGTGGCCCGCGACATGGCGGCTGTCAGACCCGAAAGCGACTTGTCGAACCTGCTTGCCGACATCCTTGTGTGGGCGGGCAGGAACTACGACGAGAAGCCAGTACTCGGAGTCTATAACATGGGCGGCATTAGGGCGGCACTGACCAAGGGCGACGTTACTTACGGCGATGTGCTGGCCATAGCCCCCTTCGAGAACAAGATTGCCTTCATCACGCTGACGGGCGAACAGCTGATGGAACTCTTCGGCCAGATAGCGCGAAGGGGAGGCGAGGGCGTGAGCCACGGGACAGAGCTGGTGATTACGGCCGACGGCAACCTCGTCTCAGCCCGACTGCATGGCAAGGACATCGACCCGAAAGCCAACTATCGTGTGGTCACCATCGACTACCTGGTGCAGGGCAACGACGGCCTGACAGCCTTTCCCAAAGGCTCTGGCCTCGTCTCGCCACAAGAGGAAAGCAACAACTCGCGCTTCATCATCATGGACTATTTCAAGGCCAAAGCCGCTAAAGGCGAGGCCGTCGATGCCCATGTGGAAGGGAGAGTCAAGATTAAAGATTGAAAAATTAAAAGAAAAATATGTCCGTGTGCGGTGGTTTTCCCACCGCAAAAAAATCATCGATTATGACAGCAAAAGTGACTCCCGCACTCATCAAAGTGTTCGGTTTGTTATTCCTCATTCTCCCCCTGTCGTTTAGCGGTGCCGCTGCGCAAAAGCACCTCACCATCCTGCACACCAACGACACCCACTCCTGCATCATGCCGGTACAAAAGAACCAGGCCGACACGATGCTGGCCGACCGCGGTGGATTCGTGCGACGGGCCACCATGATTGCTCAGGAACGCCAGAAAGAACCCACACTCCTGCTTTTCGACAGTGGCGACTTCTCGCAAGGCTCCAGCTACTACACCATGTTCAAGGGCGACGTCGAAGTGAAGCTGATGAACGAGATGGGCTACGACGCAGCCACCATTGGCAACCACGAGTTCGACTTCGGGCTCGACAACATGGTGCGCCTGTTCCGTATGGCCCGCTTCCCCATAGTCTGTTCCAACTATGATTTCGGCGACAGCGAGCTGGCCGAAATCGTTAAGCCCTATATCGTCATCAGGCGTAACGGCGTGAAGATTGGCATCTTTGCCCTCTGCCCTAAGCTCGAGGGCCTCGTCTTCACTAAGAACTACGGCCCACTGAAATACCTGAACCCTTCGGAGGTGGCACAAAAGATGACCGACCTGCTGAAAAAGGAGAAAAAATGCGACGTGGTCATCTGCCTGTCGCATTTAGGATGGCAGGTCACCGACTTCCCCTGCGACCGCGTTATTCGCGAGACGTCGGGCATCGACCTCGTGCTCGACGGCCATTCACACACTTATCTGGAGAAGTTAGAGTATGTGAAGGACAAGGAAGGGCGCCTGGTGCCAGTCGACCAAAACGGCAAGCATGCGGCATTTGTGGGAAAGCTGCAGCTGTCGTTACAGAAGAAACAATAGCATCCCGAGAAGTTAAAAAATGGTAATCGTGCGGCATTTACGGCATTATTGCGTAATTTTGCACCCCAATTGAAACATTTACAATATAAATAGGTATAAGAGAAATGAATATCCAGTTTGAAAGTGCCGACCAAATCAATGGCCTCATGACCATCACGATTGAGAAGGCTGATTACGAAGAGAAAGTAAGAAAGACCCTGAACGACTATCGTAAACGTGCAAACGTGCCGGGTTTCCGCCCTGGCATGGTGCCCATTGCTCTCATCAAGAGGCAGTATGGCACGGCAGTGAAGGCCGAAGAGGTGAACCGCCTGCTGGGCGAGAAGCTCTACGAATATGTACGCGAGAACAACATCCGTATGCTGGGCGAACCCCTTCCCAACGAAGAGAAGCAGCAGCCGCAGGACTTGGCGGGCGACGGACCCTTTACCTTTGTCTTCGACATTGCCGTGGCTCCCGACTTCAAGGCCGAGCTTAGTGCCAAGGACAAGATTGACTATTACGACATCAAGGTCGACGACAAGCTCATCGACGACCAGGTGCAGATGTATGCCTCGCAGGCCGGTGAGTTTGTCGAGGCTCAGGAGTGGACTGGCAACGACACCCTGAAGGGCGACCTGCGACAGCTCGACGCCGAGGGCAACACCCTCGAAGGCGGCATCGAGACCGAGGGAGGCATGATTATGCCCAGCTACATCAAGGGCGACGACGAGAAGAAAAAGTTCGACGGTGCCAAGCCCGGCGACATCATCACCTTCAACCCCAAGAAGGCCTATCCAAACAACGATGCCGAGGTGGCAGCACTGCTCAAGGTCGACAAGGAGAAGGTGAAGGACATGGAGAGCGACTTCAGCTTCCAGATCACCGAGATACGCCACTTCCAGCCTGCTGCCGTCGACGAGAAGCTCTTCGAGCGCGTGTTCGGCGAGGACGTGAAGACCGAGGCCGAGTTCCGTGACCGCATTGCCAGCACAATCAAGCCCCAGTTGGCAGGTAACAGCGACTATAAGTTCATGATCGACGTGCGCAAGTACATGGAGAAGAAGGTGGGCGAGCTCACCATGCCCGAAGCACTGCTGAAGCGCGTCATGCTGCAGAACAACAAGGACAAGGGCGAGGAGTTTGTCGAGAAGAACTTCCGCGCCTCTATCGACGAGCTGAAATGGCACCTCATCAAGGAGCAGCTCGTGGCTGCCAACAACATCAAGGTGGAGGAAGCCGACCTGAAGGCAGTGGCCAAGGAAGCCATTCGCGCACAGTTTGCCCAGTATGGCATGAGCAACGTGCCCGACGACGTGCTCGAAAACTATGCCGCCGAGCAGATGAAGAAACGCGAGAACATCGACAACTACGTCGACCGTGCCGTCGAGACCAAGCTCTGCGCCGCACTGAAGCAGGTGGTGAAGCTGAACGTCAAGGAAACCACGCTCGACAAGTTCAACAAAATGATGCAGGAAGCCTAGCACTATTCATGCTCTCTGCCGTCTAACCAGCCCTTTTTTGTTTGCATAATCATTCATTTTGGGCCTTTGCGGAAGCACCTCTGAAATTCATGCTGAATTACGACGCAATGAAGCATAAATTGCCGCGTAATTCAGCATGAATTGTAACGTAATTCAGGCTGAATTATAACGCGCTGTAAATCAGTTGTTTAGGAGATTTGTAAAAGTGAATAAATATTCACGGATAATGTCCCACGTTTTTTATTATCACTAAGCTGAGAGCTTCTGCAAGATTTTGTGTTGGTGTAGTAGGTCACGCTTCCAAGCGTGACCTACTATGTTCCAAATCTCGTAGAACCAGCTGAAAAAACGCCTGCGGAAGGCGCTGTTGGCCTCCGCAGGCGTGTTAACGGGTT
>CAJONO010000145.1 GCA_905235905.1 uncultured Prevotella sp. | reverse complement strand
GGAGCTGCTCGCCCACCTTCTCCTCGAAGATCTTCACGCGCTCCATAAAGTAGGGATCGCGCTCGCGCAGACGGATGTCCTTCTTCTTCAGCAGCCACCAGGGCAGACCGCCCATCTCCCACTCGGCGCAGACGTAGGGACCGGGGCGCACGATGACATACATGCCGTTCTTCTGGGCCAGACGGCAGAACTCGGCCACGTCGTTGTTGCCCGTAAAATCGAAGGTGCCCTCCTGCTGCTCATGGATGTTCCAGAAGATGTAGATGCACACGGCGTTCATACCCAGTGCCTTGCACATCTGGATGCGATGCTCCCAGTAGGGACGGGGAATGCGGGGATAGTGAACCTCGGCAGCCTTCACGATGAAGGGCTGGCCGTTGAGCAGGAAAGTCTTTTCGCCCGTGGTAAACGTGCCGGGCTTGCCGTTGGCTGCTTGCATCAGTGCCGGGGCTGCCATGAACAGGGTGGCAAGTGCAAGTTTTCGGAATAATTGCTTCATGTTTTGCTATTGTTTTATGTTATTGTAGTTGCTGTCAAGCAGAATTGGTTTTGCAAAAGTAAGAAAAAAAACTGAAACCTCGCGACTTTTCACAGAAAAACTATTAACTTTGTGCCCATATTTTGAAAAGAATGAAGAAAGGAACGCTCTATTGCCTGTTACTCGCCCTGCTCATTGCAGTGCTTTTCGCCCTCTCGCTGTTGGTGGGAGCCGTCCGTATTCCCGCAGCCGACGTGTGGCACATCCTGACGGCACAGGCCGATAGCGTGAAGCCGTCGTGGCGATATATCGTGTTGGAGAACCGACTGCCGCAGGCCTTGACGGCCCTGCTCGCCGGTGGGGCACTGGCCGTGAGCGGCCTGATGCTGCAGACGGCCTTCCGCAACCCGCTGGCCGACCCCTCTATCTTCGGCATTTCGAGCGGTGCCGGCCTGGGCGTGGCCTTGGTCATGCTGTTTTTGGGCGGTTCCATCGGGGCCGGCAGCCTGGCGGTGAGCGGCTTCGTGGCCATCATTCTTGCCGCTTTCATCGGGGCCATGGCCGTCATGGCCGTCATTTTTCTCTTCTCGACGATGGTCAGAAACGACGTGATGCTACTCATCATCGGCATCATGATAGGCTACCTGTCGTCGTCGGCCATCACCCTGCTCAACTTCTTTGCCACCGACGAGGGTGTGAAGTCGTATATGGTGTGGGGCATGGGGTCGTTTGGCGGGGTGTCGATGCGCCACATGCCCGTCTTCGCCTGCGTCACGCTGGCGGGACTGGCGGGTGCCGTACTGCTCATCAAGCCGCTCAACGCGCTGATGCTGGGCGACCGCTATGCCGAGAACCTCGGCGTGTCGGTAAGGGCTGTGCGCAACTGGCTGCTCGTTGTCACAGGCTTGCTCACGGCCATCGTCACCGCCTTTTGCGGCCCCGTCAGCTTCATTGGGCTGGCCGTGCCGCATATAGCGCGCCTGCTGTTCCGCACCGACAACCACCGCCTGCTTATGCCGGCCACCATTCTCTGCGGCTCGGCCGTGGCACTGCTCTGCAACATCGTCAGCTTCCTGCCAGGCCCGGGCGGGGTGATTCCGCTTGGTGCCATCACCCCGCTCATGGGTGCCCCTGTCATTATCTTTATTATCTTCAAGGGCGCTGTGCGGCGGCATTGATTTCCTTCAGAAGGCGGTCGGCATGGCCCCAGCGATCCATCATGAAGAGCACGAAGCGAATGTCGACAGCAATGCAGCGGGCCAGGTTCGAGTCGAAGAAGATGTCGCTGGAGAGCGAGTCCCAGTTGCCGTCGAAGGCCAGACCGATGAGGCGGTTCTGCCCGTCGAAGACCGGCGAGCCAGAGTTGCCGCCCGTAATGTCGTTGGTGGTAAGGAAGCAGAGTTGCATCTGACCCGTTTTCTGGTCGGCGTAGGGATCGAAGCTGCTGCCGCCCATGAGGGTCTTCATTTCGGTTTCGACGCGATAATCCTCGATGGAATCGCCCTTTTTCATCTTCTCATAGAGGCTCGGAGCCGTGGTATAGTAGCCCGAGCGCCAGCCGCCAATGTTGTATTCCTTGACCTGACCGTAGGACAGGCGCATGGTGAAGTTGGCATCGCTATAGTGGGGCTGCTCCTCTTCCATGCGCAGCTTGGCGGCACAGAGATAGCGCTCCTGCAGGTCGATGGCATCGTTGAGCTTGTTCATCTGCTCCTGAAGGTCGGCCTGCACAAGGGTCAGGTCGAGACCGTACTGCACACCGGGGTCTTTCTTGCACGACTTCTTGTTGACGTAGAGCCGCTTCTTGCTCTTCATGAGCTTCGACTTCGCGTAGAGGTAGTCGGCATAGCGCTGGCAGTCGCCATCGAAGCGCTCGCTGATGGTCTTGAAGAATGCGGGCAAGTATTGCTCGTCGGTCACCTTCTCGCGATAGTTTCTCAGCAGGGTGCCCAGTATCTCCTTGTCGGTTGCCACGTCGAAAGTGTTCGTGTTGTCGTCGAACTCTACATACATCTTCTTTCCCGACCCTACAGGCGAGATGCCGTTATGATACTTCAGGGCACGGGCCGAGAGCTCGTCGGTGCCACGGAAGGTCTCGTTCCAATACATGAGCACGTTCATGACGTGGCGGCGCTGCTTGTAGAGGCGCTCCATCTGCTGGAAATCGAGAAGGGTCTGATAGCCCGTCGTGTCGATCCACTGCCGCAAGGCCATCTCGAACTGGTATTTCTGGCCAATGAGACCGATGGAATCGATACATTTGTTCATTCCGATGGAATTTTTCCAGTAGTTCGACGAACGGGCATACTTCGAGTCGTACTTGATGCGCACGGCCTCGTCACGGTCCATGTGGCGCTTCATTACTTCCTGCTTCACGCCGCGCACCTGAGCACGGACGGCATTCTGGTCATAGCGCTCGCTAATGCCATAGCTCGACAGATAGCGCGAGGTGGAGCCGGGATAGCCCATGGTCATGGCAAAGGTGCCGTTCTGGTAGCCGTCCATCGACACGCGGGCCCAGTGGTCGGGGTGGTAGGGCACGTTGTCCTTCGAGTAGGTGGCAGGTCCGTTGGTCTTCGGGTCGGCATAGATGCGGAACACGGAGAAGTCGCACGTCTGGCGCGGCCACATCCAGTTGTCGGTGTCGCCGCCGAACTTGCCCATCGACTTGGGAATGGCAAACACCAGGCGCAGGTCGCGGAAGTCGCGATAGGTGGTGGCAAAATAGCGGTTGCGCTCGTAGAAAGCGAGAATCTCCACGCGCAGGGTGCTGTCCTGCAGCCGCATGGCCTTGTTAAGCTCCGTCTCGACGCTGTCAATGTAGGCAAGGCGCTCCTGGCGGGGCATAGCGCCCACGTCGGGGCGCAGCTGGTCGGTGATGTCCTTCTGGCTGACCATGAACGATACGAACATGTTCTCGTTGGGCAGCTCCTCCTCGTAGCTCTTGGCACAGAAGCCGTTGAGCATGTAGTCGTGCTCAACGGTAGAGTGGCTGCGGATGGCCTCGAAGCCGCAGTGATGATTGGTGAACACGAGGCCGTCGGGGCTGACGACTACGCCCGAACAGTAGCCCGAGAAGTTGACCACGCTTTTCATAATGGCGTCGTCGGCCTGATACAGCTTGTCGTAGGGCAGCTGGTAGCCCTCGCCCTTCATGAACTCATAGACGGCCTGCGGAAGGTTGTAGAGCGTCCACATGCCTTCGTCGGCCCATGTGCCCAAACTGAAGACACATGTCAATGATAGAAAGATTTTCTTCAACATGACGATATAGATATTTTTAATTGCACTATTTCCTGAAGTATTTCCCTATGACGGGGAGGCTGCGCAACGGCAGGTCGCGCCTGACGATGAGGGCCACAAACAAGAGGATGAGCACGGTGCTTACCGCCAGACTGGGCACCACGGGCCAGGAGGCCGGTATGAGCAGCATGAGGGCATAGAGCAGCGCCGCGGCAAGGAGGTAGACGGCCATGTCCTTCATGGGATAGGGAATGGGGTTCTTGCACTGGCCCACCACGTAGCTCAGCACCATGGCCGTGCCGTAGCCAGCCACGCCGCCCCACGCACAGGCCCAGTAGCCGAAGCGGGGAATGAGCAGGATGTTGACGGCGAAGAGCACCGCACAGCCGGCCAAGGAGAACCAGGCACCGTAGATGGTCTTGTCGATGAGCTTATACCAGAACGACAGGTTGAAGTAGACGCCCATCATCATCTCGGCGGCCATGACGACGGGCACCACGGCCAGACCTTCGCGATAGTCTTCACCTATTATATATTGCAGCAACGGCATCCACCCCACCACGCAGAGGAAGGCCAGCAGGGTGAAGACGAGGAAGTATTTCATGGCGGCGGCATAGTAGTCGGCCTTGTCGCCGTCCTTGCTCTTGGCAAAGACGATGGGCTCGTAGGCATAGCGGAAGGCCTGCGTAATCATGGCCATGATCATGGCTATCTTCACGCAGGAACCGTAGATGCCGAGCTGAACGGTGGCCTGGGCCGGGTCGGGGTAGACCAAGGGAAAGACAATCTTGTCGGCCACCTGATTGAGGATGCCGGCGATGCCGAGAATCAGGATGGGCCACGAGTAGCTGAGCATTTCCTTCAATAGGCTACCGTCGAAATGCCAGTGTATGCGGAACAGGTCGGGCAGGAAGAAGAGGGTGATGAAGACCGTACAGAGCAGGTTGATGAGAAACACATAGAACACGGTGGTCTTGCCTAACAGCACGAAGCAGACCACGTTGAGCGTGATGCTCAGAAGAATGAACAGCAGCTTCAGCGAGGCAAAGCGGATGGCCCGCTTCTGATAGCGCAGATAGCTGAAGGGAATGGCCTGAAGGGCATCGAGGGCTACGACGACGGCCATCATCTGCAGAAACTCCGGATGGCTGTCATAGCCGAGCGAATGGCTGACAGGCCCGATGAAACCGAAGACGACGGCAAGGAAGAGCACCGTGAGCGACCCGACCACGGCCATGGCCGTCGAGAACACGGTGTCGGGACTGTGACGGTCGTCGTTGGCAAAGCGAAACAGGGTGGTCTCCATGCCAAAGGTGAGCAGCACCAGGACGAGCGCCGTATAGGCATAGACATTGACGCTCGTGCCATAGTCGCCCGTATCCTTCGGCATGTAATGCGTGTGAAGGGGAACAAGCAGGTAGTTCAGAAAACGGCCAACGATGCTCGACAAACCATAGATGGCCGTGTCCTTGGCCAGCGATTTCAAATTAGGCATAACTCTCTCTCCGATATTCTATATATGTTTCACATTCTCACCTCTCATCTCTCACCTCTCACCTCTCACCTCTTACCTCTCACCTCTCACCTCTCACCTCTCATCTCTCATCTCTTAGACTGAAGTGAGCTACAAAGTTAGTGTTTTTGACGACAAAACGGTTAAAAAATACAAATATTAACACGGAAAGGAGGGAAAAAAGAATGAAAGGGGAAAAAAAGAAGCGTATTTGGGAAAAAAGTTGTACTTTTGCAGCAAACTTTTCGAATAATAAAAACTAAACAACAAAGAGTTATGAAAAAACTATCGATTCTTGCCATGGCCGCCGCCACCCTGCTCATGAGCAGCTGCGGTGCCCTTTCACTGAACCAGGAGAACACCAGCAACGCTGCCAGCAATGCCGGCAGCGCAGCCACTAACGCACTGGGCGGACTGCTCTCGGCAGCCACCGACGGACAGACACTGGGCAACCTGCTTACCAGCGTACTGGGAATGGACAAAGTGACAAAAGCCAACCTGGTGGGCACATGGACCTACCTGCAGCCCGGATGCGCATTTACCAGCGAGAACCTCTTAGCACAGGCCGGTGGCGAGGCTGCCGCCACAGCCATCAAGAACAAGCTGGCATCGACCTACCAGACAGTAGGCATCAAGTCGGGCAACACCACCGTCACCCTTAACGAAGACGGAACGTTCGCAGCCAAGATCGCAGGAAAGTCGTGGTCGGGAAAGTGGACCTTCGACGAGGCGAACTACAAAATCGTGATGTCGGGCCTGCTGCTCAACGTGACCTGCTATGCCAAGAAGAACAGCAACGGCATCGGCCTGCTCTTCGAGGCGTCGAAACTGCTCACCATCCTGCAGACCATGGCCAAGCTCTCGGGCAACAGCACCGCACAGACCATCGGCGACCTGTCGAAAAACTACGACGGACTGCGCATTGGCTTCGACATGAAGAAGTGAGTAACAACGAATAACAACTATGCAAGAAACCCGACAGAACAAGATAGCACGGCTGCTACAGAAGGAACTGAGCACCATCTTCCAGGAGCAGACACGCGCCATGCACGGCACAATGGTCAGCGTAACGCGCACCAAGATCTCGCCCGACCTGGGCATCTGCACCGCCTACCTCAGCATCTTCCCCTCGGAAAAGGCCGAGGAGCTGCTCAACAACATTGCGAAGAACAACGCTCAGATACGCTACGCACTGGGGCAGCGGGTGCGCCACCAGTTGCGCATCGTGCCTGAGCTGCGCTTCTTCATCGACGATTCGCTCGACTACATCGAGCGCATCGACCAGCTGCTGAAAGGTTAGTTCGTAGTTTTCCAAACTATGAACTATGAACTACAAACTATGAACTTTCCCTTCTACATAGCCCGCCGCTATCTCTTCTCGAAGAAGTCGACCAACGTCATCAACCTCATCAGTGCCATCTCGGTGGGAGGGGTGGCCGTGGCCACTACGGCCCTTGTCATCACGCTGAGCGTGTTCAACGGCTTTAGCGACCTTGTGGCTACCCTCTTCACTGCCTTCGACCCGCAGATAGAGGTATCGCCCGTCAGCGGAAAGACGGCACCGGCCGACGACCCCATCCTCACCGCCATACGCCAGCTGCCACAAGTAGAGGTGGCCACCGAGTGCGTGGAGGACCAGGCCCTGGCCTACTACATCGACCGACAGGCCATGGTGACCATCAAGGGGGTCGACGACAACTTCGACTCGCTCACGCACATCCGTGAGATTCTCTATGGCGAAGGCACCTTCGAGCTGCATGCCGCCGACCTGAACTACGGCATTCCCGGCATCTCGCTCGCCGAACAGCTCGGCACCGGCTACCGCTACAACGAGCCACTGCGCATCTATGCACCCCGACGCGAAGGACAACTGGACCTGAGCGACCCCACTGACGGCTTCATCGAGGACGAGCTCTATTCGCCGGGCGTCATCTTCTCCGTGCAGCAGGCCAAGTACGACCGTAGCTACATACTCACCTCCATCGGCTTCGCACGGCGCATCTTCGACCAGCAGGGCATGCTCTCGTCGCTATGCCTGCGACTGAAGCAGGGCTCAGACTTCGAAGCCGTGAAAAAAGAGATGAAACGGCTGGCCGACGGCAAATACTACGTGCGCGACCGCTACGAGCAGCAGGACGACACGTTCCGCATCATGCAGATAGAAAAGCTCATTGCCTACATTTTCCTTACCTTTATTCTCATGGTGGCCTGCTTCAACATCATCGGGTCGCTGTCGATGCTCATCATCGACAAGCGCAACGACGTGCAGACGCTGCGCAACCTCGGAGCCACCGACCAGCAAATCAAACAAATATTCCTGTTCGAAGGGCGCATGATCTCGGCACTCGGAGCCGTCATTGGCATCGCCCTGGGGCTGCTGCTCTGCTGGATTCAGCAGCAGTTCGGAGTCATATCCTTAGGCCGCACGGCAGGCGCCTTCATCGTCAATGCCTACCCCGTGAGCGTCCACCTGTGGGATGTCGTCGTCGTGTTCTTCACCGTTCTTGCCGTGGGCTTCCTCTCCGTATGGTATCCCGTGCGCCACTTCTGCAAGACCATCATCGGCCACCCCGCTCACTGAGGCCCGCAAAACCTCTTACCTCTCACCTCTTACCTCTCGCTGAAAAGCACCTGCACCACCGTTTGCCCCACTGCCCGCAGCGTGTTCTTGTCAATATGCTGCATGTCGTCGTGCAGGGTGTGCCATGTCGAGCCGAAAGAGCTTTGCCGGCAGTCGGGATAATAGGGAATAATGTCGATGCAGGGAATGCCCGCCACCTCGTTCACGGGCACATGGTCGTCGGTAACGGTGCCGCCCTGCTGCCGGGGGAAGAAGCTGCCGTAGCCTGCAGCCTGCGCGGCCCGCCACACGCGGCTCACCACGTGGCTGGCATAGTGCTCCGAATAGCCCTCATGATAGAAACGTGCTCCCTCGCCGCCCACCATGTCGAGCAGGATGCCGTAGAGGGGCTTATAGTCAGGGCGGTGCAGATGGGCAGCCCAGTACTGAGCGCCCAAGGCCCACGTGTTGCCCTCGTCGCTGCGGTCGGCCCATTGCGGAGTGCCCCAGTCCTCGGCATCGAAGCAGACGAAGTCGACGCCCACGGTCGCCATTGCCGCGCTGTCGGGGCTGTCGGGCTGTTCCGCCATGCTCAGCAGACGGGCCACCTCGAGCATCACCGCCACGCCGCTGGCACCGTCGTTGGCAGCCATCACCGGCTTCTTCCAGTTAGCCTCGTCGGGGTCGTTGTCGGCCCAGGGACGACTGTCCCAGTGGGCACAGAGCAGAATGCGCCGCGCCTCGGCCGGACGGTAGGAGGCAATGATATTGGCAGCCAGCAGCGGAGTGCCGTCATAGCCGCGCAGCGTGGCCCGCTGCACGGTCACCTCACAGCCATAGCCGCGGAACTTGTCGGCAATCCAACGGCCACACTGCTCGTGGGCATCACTGTTCATGATGCGAGGGCCGAAACGGCACTGCTCATCACAAAACTGCCAGGCCGAATCGGCCGAGAACGCAGGACCCACTGCCACCTCATCCGAGCCGTCGGAAGAGGCATGCCTACCACCGCATGCAGCCGTCAGGAAGACTGCCGCGGTCATCAAAAAAAACAAACTCTTTCTCATGTTGGCCGCAAAATTACAAAATATCACCCATACTTTGCGCTGCCACAATATTAAATGTAGTTAAAACACAACAACTCCCTTTCACACGGCTCTTCGTACTTAACGTATCTGCAAGAAAGGAATCCTGGCCTCTTTGATGAAATCAAGGACTTGAAAAAGGACTACGATTAACCTTTTCCAAGTTTCCCACTCTTTAAAGAACGATTACTCATGAATATTTATTCATTCAACTTTCGCAAGTAAAATAGAACCACGGATTTAACGGATGAAACGGATTTTTTCTGTATAGTAGATTCAGCCACAAGCGTCCG
>CAJONO010000144.1 GCA_905235905.1 uncultured Prevotella sp. | reverse complement strand
GCCTTGATTTCTAACTTTTCGGGGCAATTTGTGTAAGTTTTTATCTCGACTGGCTTATAATCTCAGAAATTTTATATAAATTTGCACAATAAAATAATTCTCACAAAGCAAAAAAAACATGGCAACAATCAAACCATTTTGCGGAATACGCCCACCCAAGGACTTGGTGGAGCAGGTAGAGAGCCGTCCCTACGATGTGCTCGACAGTGAAGAGGCACGTGCCGAAGCCGGCAACAACGAGAAAAGCCTGTATCATATCATCAAACCTGAGATAGACTTCCCCGTAGGCACCTCGGAATACGACCCTCGCGTCTATGAACGGGCTGCAGAAAACTTCCAGAAGTTCCAGGACAAGGGGTGGCTAATACAAGATGAACGCGAACATTATTATATATATGCGCAGACCATGAACGGCAAGACACAATATGGACTGGTAGTGGCCGCATGGGTCGACGACTATATGCAGGGGCGCATCAAGAAACATGAGCTGACCCGCCGCGACAAGGAGGAAGACCGCATGAAGCATGTCCGCGTGAACAATGCCAACATTGAGCCTGTGTTCTTTGCCTATCCTGACAACAAAGTGCTCAATGAACTGCTGATGCGCTATGCCAAGACTACGCCAGAATACGACTTCATTGCGCCCATCGACGGCTTCCGCCACCAGTTCTGGATAATCAATGACGAGCAGGACATGCAGACCATCACCGAGGAGTTCCGCAAGATGCCCTCACTCTATATCGCCGACGGCCACCACCGTTCGGCTGCAGCAGCCCTGGTGGGTGCCGAGAAACAGCAGCAGAACCCCAACCACACGGGCAAGGAGGAATATAACTACTTCATGGCCGTGTGCTTTCAGGCTTCACAGCTCACCATTCTCGACTACAACCGCGTGGTGAAAGACCTCAATGGCTTGTCGTCAGAAGAGTTCCTGGCTGCCCTGCAGGTGAACTTCATTGTCGAAGACAAGGGCACGGACATCTACAAACCTGCACAACTGCATGAGTTCTCGCTCTATCTGGACGAGCACTGGTACAGCCTGAAGGCAAAAGAGGGAACCTATGACAACAACGACCCTATAGGCGTACTCGACGTTGACATTAGCAGCCGACTGATACTCGATGAGATACTCGGCATCAAGGACTTACGCTCCTCGAAGCGCATCGACTTTGTGGGGGGCCTGCGTGGTCTTGGCGAACTGAAGCGGCGTGTAGACAATGGCGAAATGCGCATGGCACTGGCTCTCTATCCAGTATCGATGCAACAAATAATGGACATTGCCGACAGTGGGAAAATCATGCCGCCAAAAGCAACATGGTTTGAGCCGAAGCTACGTAGCGGACTCGTCATTCATAAACTTGCATAATGTCCGACGAATACAAGACCATCACGACTACCAGCGAGGGATTCTACTCCGAGAAACGGAGTAAATTCCTCGCTTTTGCCCATCACGTGGAAACACCCGACGAAGTAAGGGAGTTGCTGGCACAGTACCGAAAGAAGTACTATGATGCCCGCCACGTGTGCTATGCCTACATGCTGGGGGCAGAGCGGAAAGAGTTTCGAGCCAATGACGACGGCGAGCCATCATCCACTGCAGGCAAGCCCATCCTGGGGCAAATCAACTCGAACGAGCTTACCGACATTCTCATCGTCGTAGTGCGTTATTACGGCGGTGTCAACTTAGGCACCAGCGGACTGATTGTCGCCTACCGCCAGGCTGCCAGCGATGCCATTGCCCATGCACAAACAGTCCTAAGACAAGTAGAGGAAGTCGTGACTTACGACTTCCCCTACGCAATGATGAACGATGTGATGCGGATTGTGAAAGAGATGCAGCCCCGCATCGTCTCGCAGACTTTCGACAATACCTGTCAGATCAAGCTCAGCATCCGCCAGTCGGAAGCAGGACAGCTACGCCAGCGGCTGCAAAAGCTCAGACCTTCTACAGATTCAGGTTCTTCTTAATCACCTCAATCTTCTCCTCGGCAGCCTTGGTGCAACGCTCGTAACAGTCAGCGCACTTGAAAGAGGCATCCTTAATCTCAGTGTAGAACTTGATTTTAGGCTCAGTACCGCTTGGACGGACGCTAATCTTTGTGCCGTCCTCACAGAACCACTGCAGCACATTGCTCGTGGTGGGCATGTTCAACTTCTCCACACGACCGTCGGCATACTTGGCCTCGAGCGTCTGGTAGTCCTTTACTAAACAAACCTTGGAGCCACCCAGTTCCTTCGGTGGATTGGCACGGAAATTAGTCATCATCTGCTTAATTTCATCGGCTCCGCTCTTGCCAGGCTTCACCACGTTGATGGTCACTTCCTTCGAGAATCCATACTCGGCATAGATGTTCATGAGCAAGTCGTAGAGCGTCATGCCGTTGTCCTTAGCCCATGCAGCAATCTCACAGATAAGACAGATGCTGGCAGGTGAATCCTTGTCGCGAACCTTGTCGAACGGCAGGAAGCCGAACGACTCTTCACCGCCACCGATGTACTTCTGCTTGCCCTCGCTGACGCGAATCTCGTTGGCAATCCACTTGAAGCCCGTGTAGCAGTCGCGCAGCTCAACACCATTTTTCTTGGCTATCTCAGCAATAACCTCGGTAGTCACAATGGTCTTCACCAAGAACTCGTTGCCCTTCAGCTGGCCCAGCTTCTTCTTGTTGGCAATGATATACCAGCAGAACATCATGCAGGTCTGGTTGCCATTGAGAATCTCCCACTCGCCTTTGGCATTACGGCAAACGATGGCCAAGCGGTCGGCATCGGGATCACTGGCAATCACCAGGTCGGCATTGAGGCGTGTACCTAATTTCATGCCTAACGTCATGGCCTCAGGATTCTCAGGATTAGGAGAAACGACTGTGGGGAAGTTGCCGTCGATAACCATCTGTTCGGGCACCACGTGGATGTTCTGGAAGCCCCATGAGCGCAGTGCCATCGGAATGATGACGCGGCCAGTGCCATGCATAGCAGAATAGACGATGTTCAGATCCTTATGACGAAGGATGACATCCTGATCGACCATAGCCTCCTTCACGGCTGCAATATAGTCCCAGTCCATCTCTCCGCCAATGATGTCGATGAGTTCCTTGTTGCCCTCAAACTTCACGTCCTCAATCTTCACCTTGTTCACCTCGTCGATGATGCCCTTGTCGTGCGGAGCAAGCACCTGAGCGCCATCGTCCCAGTAGGCCTTATAGCCATTATATTCCTTCGGATTATGTGAAGCCGTAACATTTACACCTGCCTGACAGCCCAGCTGACGAATAGCAAACGAAATCTCAGGGGTAGGACGAAGACTCTCGAAAAGATAGACCTTGATGCCATTGGCCGAGAAAATATCGGCAACAGTCTCTGCAAACATACGACCGTTATTGCGACAGTCGTGACCGACGACAACACTCGACTGCTTGCCTGGGAAAGCTTTCAGAATATAGTTGGCAAAACCCTGCGTAGCCATGCCCACGATATACTTATTCATACGGTTGGTTCCGGCACCCATAATACCGCGCAGACCGCCTGTGCCGAATTCCAAATTCTGGTAGAACGCATCGATGAGAGCCGACTTGTCTTCGGCATCGAGCATTGCCTGTACTTCCTTGCGTGTCTCCTCATCAAAGGCCGGAGTAAGCCATTGCTTTGCCTGTGCCTCGCACTGGGCAATGAGCTGAGCGGTATTTCCCATAATTCTACAAAGTTTTAAAAGTTTTTAGATTCGTTCTTTATATTAAGGATTTACAAAATTACAAATTTATTATGGAAAACCGAAATATTTTAACTCCTTTTTATTATTTAGCAATTTTTTTTGCCAAGTCGGCTATAAACTAATTCTGCCCACCATTAGCAAATGCATCCATAAGCATGCCGCTATCCCACAGCCAACAGACACAGGACTAACCAACACGCTTCAAGCTACTATCCCATAGCCAACAGGCTGCATGACTGAGCCGATAAAAAGTATTATACGCTGCATGCCGGGAAAACGAACGGGAGGGAGG
>CAJONO010000143.1 GCA_905235905.1 uncultured Prevotella sp. | reverse complement strand
TACGGAAGGTCTGTTGCCCACATACATAGGTATTGAGGCAAGCGACGTGCAGGCAGGCTTTGCCCTGAAATTCTGGCGGGCACTGAAGCAGCACGACGCCGACCTTGCCATGCGCGAGATGCAGGCATACATGGCGGCTATTCCATACGTTGAGGGCTTCAAGAGAAAACTTGCCGAAGCCGCTACCGCAGAGGGCTTCTACGAGTACACCATGTACCTCATATTCTCTATGCTCAACGTCTATGTGCGTACTCAAGTGAAGTGTGCAGGAGGACGGGTGGACATGGTGGTCTGGATGCCCGACACCATCTATGTCTTCGAGTTGAAGGTGAACGGCACGGCCCAAGAGGCGTTGCAGCAGATTGACGACAAGAGCTATGCCATCCCCTACCAGACCGACGGACGGCCTGTCGTCAAGGTGGGCGTGAGGTTTGATGCGGAGAAAAGGGTTCCCGAAGAATGGGTCATCGGGAACGGCAAGGAATAAATCCGCCCCCGCCGAGGGTCCAACTTGTCTGAAACGAGGGTTCAACTTATCTGAACCATTGTGTATATGCGTGTAAAGGAGTACCTTTGCACGCAATTTTTATATACGCATACTTATGACAACAAGTGAAACCCTGCTCCTCGTGATGTCCGTCGTCGTGCTGCTGATGGGCATCGTGGTGGCCGTCATGCTGTGGCAGTCGCGCCGGCGTCGGCAACTGCTGCGCCGCCGCGAGGAGATTATCGAACGCGAGCAGCACGAGGTGGACCGCATGACGCAACAGGCCCTCAGCGAAGGCCGGATGACAGAACGTGACAAATTGTAAATCCGTCGAAATAAATAGTAAATAGTAAATTCGTAAATAGTAAATCACCTTTATGAACATCATTCACATCTTTGTGTTTGCGGTGCTGGCCGCCGTAGCCGTGCTGCTGGCCCGCATCGCCGTGCGGCTCTGGGAGAGCCGACACAGCGAGGAGCGCCTACTCGACGCCTCCGCCCACACCGTGGCGCGGCTCATCAGCCGTCGCCTTCACCTGAGTCGCTTGCTCGGCTCGTCGCTGCTTGCTGCTATGCTCGCCTTTGCGCAGGGCGTATGGTCACAAAACACCAGCTTTACGGTTACTGCCGGCGTAGAAGAGGGCACGGAAGAGAAGCCATTCCTCATCGAGAGCATTGCAGACCTCAACGCATTGGCTTCTGACGTGAACAGCGGCACGGCCTATGAGGGTAAGTACTTCAAACTGACCACTTCAACTATAGCGGAGAGACCTTCACCCCTATCGGTACGGGAGAAGAGACCGGAGATGTTGACAAACCCTTTAAGGGCATCTTTGACGGCAACGGCAACACCATCAGCCACATCACCTATAGCAATGCTGAAGGTGTGGGCGTAGGTCTCTTTGGCTTCATCTACAGCCCTGCCCAAATCAAAAACATCAATCTTGAGAACTGCTCGTTTACGGGCAACGCATACGTTGGTGCCATTGTTGGCAATAGTGCCGGGACAGCAACTGGTTTCGGCGTTTACAACTGTACCGTTGCAAGCACGGTCAGCGTGACGGGCACCTCGACTGATGAGGAAAATGCTCCTGCCATCTATGCCGGTGGCATCATTGGCTATTGTGGTAATCTCATCATCAAGAATTGCACCAGTGCAGCCTCTGTCTCTGGCAGCACGTGTGTTGGCGGCATAGCAGGAATCCTCTATGAGGGAACCATTCAGGATTGCTTCTACACTGGCAGCAGTACGTTCGACGAAGAAGAGTACCAAGGTGTCATTACTGGCGACAGAGGAGGACATGATCTTGACGACAATTGGATAGAAGGTTCAGAAGGCACCATCAGTCTCACTCTCTACGACAACGACAGCGAAGCCGTCAAGAACGCCACACGCTTAGGCTACTACAACGGCATTGAGGACGTGGACGTCACTCTCAGCGGTCGTACGCTCTACAAGGACGGCTCATGGAACACGCTGTGTCTGCCGTTCGACGCCGAGCTGACGGGCGACTTCAGCGGAGCGGAGATACGCACACTCAGCGACGCCACCTTCTCTAAAGGAACACTGACGCTTGACTTCACACCCGCCTCGGGCGAGGGAGCCGTCACCTCCATCGAGGCCGGCAAGCCCTACATCATCAAGTGGACGAGCGGCGCAGACTTCACCCCCACCTTCACGGGCGTTACCATCAACAGTGCCGCCCCGACCGACGTAACGGGCACAGCCGCCAACTTCCACGGCATCTATACGCCCTACAGCACAGGCGGTGAGGACAAGACCATGTTCTATCTCGGAGAAGACAACAATCTCTTCTACCCCAACGCCGCAATTACCATCGGTGCCTTCCGTGCCTACTTCACCCTGAACGGCATCACCGCCGGCGAAAAGGCTAACGAGATTCGTGCCTTCGTCCTCAACTTTGTCGACGGCGAAACCAGCGGAATAGTAGATGCGGAAGCAAATTCTTCAAAGGTTAAGGGTTGGCGCGACTGCGGGAATCTCTTCACTCTTCACTCTTCTCTTTCAGCCTGGTACACCCTCGACGGTCGCCGCCTCAGCGGCAAGCCCGCCGCCAGCGGCATCTTCATGCATAACGGACGCAAGATAGTAGTAAAATAATCAAAATTTCACTTTTCTAAAACACGGCGCAAGCCCAGGATCCTGAATAAGATGTTGAGCTCAGCGATCACAAAAACAAAGAAACAATTATGAACAAGAAAGTATATCAGACCCCCGCGATGAGCATCGTGTGTATTCAGCACAAGTATCAAATTCTAGCCGGTAGTGTGAATGAAGTTACTAGCGGCGACGCCGGTCTCAACTATGGCGGCGGCGGCTCCGGTGCCGCCCGTGCCCGTCAGTACAGCGATTGGGACGACGAATGTGACGATTAAGGCGATCGACTGTTTTACATCCTGATTATCAGGCACTTATAATTCATGTCAAATTACGCTTCAATTCGCACTGAATTGCATCATCGTTTATGCTGAATTACAGGCTAATTCACGTCATAATAAAAAGATAGAACATTAGACAAGCAGCAATGAGAAAGAAACTGATTCTGATGACCATCGCCCTCGCCTGCACCACGGCGCAGGGGGCATGGGCGCAGCAAGACGGCAACCATCGGCACTGGTGACATCAGATAGGAAATCCCCTGATCTCTACGTTAAACATTGAGAATATGAAAAAACTGAATCAATGGATGCTGGCCGCCATCCTGACTTGCGGCACAATGGGAATGATGCTGACCTCATGCAGCAATGATGACAACGAAGTGGATCCTGCGGACGACTACGACGACCACTCCTCGATAGTGGTGGGCCCCGGCATGGAGATGCCCGTTGACGAGTTTAACATCCTCGTCCAGCCCATCGAAGGCGACCCTGCCGTCGTCAGAACCCTGAAGGCCATCGACGGCGTGACGGACGTAAAGCCGTTTAAAACGGTTGAGCGTTACGACTACTTGGCAAAAAAAGTCATCACGAAGACAGCCTACTCCTTTAACTTCAGGCAGCTCATCGACCACAACGACCCCTCGAAGGGCTGGTTTAAGCAGCAGTGCATGCTATCCATCGCCGGCACCGTAGGCAACAGCCGCCCCACCGTGCTCCACACCGAGGGTTATGCGTTGGAGGGAGAGCACAACCGCTTGGATTTTATTGGTGAGCCGATGCTCGTCAGTGTGCTCGAGGCCAACTGCCTGCAGGTGGAGCACCGCTACCACGGCTGGTCGCTGCCCGAGGGGTGGACCAACGACTTCCACTACCTCAATGTCAGGCAGCAGTCGGATGACCTGCACACCATCGTCACTGCCATCAAGCAGAGCGGCCTCATCGCCGCGAGCAGCAAGTGGGTAAGCACCGGTGTCAGCAAGAACGGCATGACCACCGCCCACTATGCCTACCACTATCCGGGCGAGATGGATGCCTACGTGCCGTTCTGTGCACCCTTCCTGCTGAGCATTGACGACAAGTCCCCCTACGCATACGGTCTCTCAAAAGAGGCCTACGGCGGCGATACCGAGGAGATGGAGAAGGTGAAGGCCGCCATCCGCGCATACGTCGGCGACAAGTCGCTTCAGGCAGAGGTAGTGAATTATGCCAAACAAACAAACTCTTTCTACGCTCCCTATAGCGACGAGGAGGTGCGCCTTGCCGTGTTGACCATCCTGTTTGACAACTACTTTAACAAGATGTCGTATGTAGACTATGCCAAGTGGGAGTATCTTGTACCCAAGGCCGGCGACAGTTTCGAAAAGTTCCTGAACTTCATCGTGGCTGACTACAATACGAAATATGACAGTGAGAAGGAAGAGGATTACAAGCGCCGTAAGGAGACCGTCGAAGACTTGGAGCCGGGCAGCACCGGGTCCCTCAGCCCCTTGCCCCTCACACGTGCAGCCACCGTAAGTCGCTATCCGGCATACGATGTGCAAGTGTGTATCGACTTAGGAGGCGCTGGCAACGACTTGTCATGGGTGGACGACCTGCTGACACCGGCCGAGAAGCAATATCTGACCAGGACCAACACCCCCGATTTCTTCGGCGTGACCTACGACGGCGGCCAGTTCGTCCGCGAGTTCTTCGAGGGCATGAAGCAGTCCACCTGCCCGATGATGTTTGTCTACGGTTTGCAGGACCCCTGGACGGGCGGCCAGATTCCCGACGAATTTTTGGGTCCGAACAGCCAGAAACTCTTTATCCACAACGGTACCCACAACGACTACATCGACAAGTGGAACGCCTCTGAGCGCAACCAGCTCTTCCAGTGGCTCAAGGGCCTCGGTTTCGACTTGTAAACACCCCACGACGTGCGGCGGCAAGCCGTCTGAAACAAAAGCCCCGCATGTTTTCAAACGAAACAGAACATACAGACCACAACGACATATATAAAAGAAGGTAACAATAATAAGACAGACAGCAATGAGAAAGAAAATGATTCTGATGACCATCGCCCTCATCTGCGCCACCGCGCAGGGGGCATGTGCGCAAAGCCTGGCTGCGCCAGAGAAAGAGATTCGGGCCGAGGATGCCACGGTGACAGGCGGCATCCTGCGCACGCCGCTGTACAAGGACAGCGTTATGCTAAACCCCGCGACGGGGCTGGAGGAAACGGTGCCCTTGGTAGTAGATAACATCGACATTCCCGTGGAAGAACTGCACGGCGATGTGCAGCAGGCCATACGGGCCAGGGCACCCCGCCGTGTGTCGGGCTACATGGATAAAGCCGACTACTACAGCGGCACGTCCTATTATCTGTACACCTTCATCTATCCGTCTATCGACAAGCATGGCAACACCGCGATACTCTCGTCGCTCTTCTGCTTCCCCTACTTCGACGATGACGACCTGGAGGATGGCTACAAGTTCAACAACGTCATCATAGGCTGCCACTGCACCATCACCAGCAACAAGGAGTGTCCCAGCCTGTATTCTGAGAGCGGCTCTTTTCAGTCCGACGTGAACATGATGCAGTATTATGCCTCTTTCGGCAAGGGCCGTCCCAAGAAGGACAATGACGACCCTGCCTACTATAACATCGTGGTGATGCCCGACTACGAGGGCTATGGCGTAAGCAAGTACAGTCCGCACCCCTACCTCTACCAGGAACTGACGGCCCGTCAGGTGGTCGATGCTGTGCGCTACGGTCTGGCACTGTTCAAGGCCGGCAGGTTCCAAAATGACGACGACTATTCGGTGGGCACCGCCCAGTCGTGGCCCAAGTGTATGCGCAATGGCTGGGGCGTCATCCCCATCGGAGCGTCGCAGGGCGGCTCGGTGGCCATGGCCGTGCAACGCTATATCGAGCAGAACGATCTGGAGACAGAGTTGCCGCTGATAGGCTCGGTGTGCTGCGACGGCCCCTACGACCCCGTTGCCACGCTGCGCTACTACATGACCGCCGATAATGCCAGCGGCCACAAGGCAGAATGGCTCACCATGCCTGTGGCCATTGCCCTCATCGTGAAGGGTATGCTCGACACCAACCCACTGATGATGCGATACAATGCCGAAGAATATTTTACCAGTGACTTTTTTAAGACCCAGTTGATGGAATGTATTGAATGGAAGTCGAATCCGTCTATGGAGAAGACCACCGACGACATAACAGAAATGCTGAAGGATTTCTACGACAAAGAAGAAGACAATGCCAGCCCCAGTCTGCGTAGGATAGTCGATAGTAATGGCCGCATGTGGCTGAGGTATGCCCTGACACCCGAAGCCCTCGAATACTTCAGAAATTTCCCTACCGACGTGCCCACCGATCGCGGCGTGATGGAAGACCTGCACCGTGCCTTGGACAGCAACAACCTGACCAAGAACTGGACGCCCCAGCATCCCATCTGCCTCTTCCACTCGAAGAAAGACACCGTTGTGCCCTACGTCAACTACCAGAGTGCCGTCAATGCCTTCCAAGGCAAGACCACCCTCTATCTCGACGACACTTCAACCGATGAAGACCATCAGCAGGCGTGCGTCGATTTCTTTTTTGCAGCGTTTAGTACCTCTCCCGACATCAAGTTCATCCGTAAGCTGTGTGGATACAATAAATAAATATGATTATCATCAAAGATTCCACTAAAGCCCGAAGGGCTGATAAGACCACAGGCAGGGGTGCAACCCCTGTAAATCAGCAGCGTGAAGGCAACCCCGAAGGGGTGACAGAAGGATTCTGCCGCCCTTTCAGGGCTAATGTTTACGCTACCGTTTGCAGGGGTTGCAC
>CAJONO010000142.1 GCA_905235905.1 uncultured Prevotella sp. | reverse complement strand
GGGGGTAATTCTGCCGCCGCCTACACCCCTGCCGCCCGCCGTCGTGCGGGCCGCCTCAGAAGCGTGTATGTAGGTGAGCGGTGGCATAAGTTCTTCGTTATTCTCGTTGAAATCTGCGTGCAAAGTTACGAAATCTTTTCGTAAATTGTTCCATTTCCCCTCACCTTTTTATATATATTAAGGCAAAGCGGGCGAGGATGTTTCATTTTGTCATCTTCGCCCGCTTAATACACCGAAAACAATCTTTTCATTCTAATACCCTTTTGAACTGCGTTCGAGCTCGTTCACGTTCGGAAGAATATGAGCGAGTTCAATTCTTCTCTCACTCAATCACGACCTTTTCACCGTTAATGATATATGTCCCCTTCGTCAGGCCGTCGAGGCTGGAGGCGTTGGTCAGCAACTTCTTGCCGTCGAGGGAATAGACGTTGTAGCGCTCCGACTGTGTGGTGCGGGCGTCGTCAATACCCGTCTGGCTGTCGAGGCTGACGAGCGTGTAGTGCTGTGAGCCGAGGCCGATCTGCTCGGCGTAAGTGACGGTGTGGGTGCCGTGCTGGCGGTTGATGCGCTGTTGCAAGGCTGAGGCATCGTCGCCCAATGTGGAATTGTAGTTGAACACGAGGTCGAGACAGGCTTTGTCGAGCGCCACGGGGTCGAGGGAGGCCAGGATGCCGATGTCGTGCATCTCGGGCGAAGCGGGATTGCCGTCGCAGTCACAGTCCACTGAAAGGTTGTTCATCACATTGATATAAACGATGTTGCGGCCTTCCTGCTTGAAGTAGTTGTGTACGGCCTGTGCCGCTGCCGCCATCGACTCCAGGAAGTCATCCTGCGCTGCCGACCGCCACGATGTGGTGGATGCGCCCGCCGAGTGGATGTAGAGTTTGCCGCTGCGCGAGGCAACGCCGATGGACTGGTTCTTCAGCACGCCGCCGAAGCCGCCCATGGCATGACCCTTGAAGTGGGCCAGATTGATCATGAAGTCGTAGTTCTGGAGATGTGAGCCCACGATGTCGTATTGCAGATGTTTTGTGTCGGTGACGGGCAGGTTCATCGTGCCCTCTTCGTCCATGATGTCAACGGTGGCGATGGCACCAAAACCGCGTTCCTCGATAGCCTTTTTATGATTGGCCGTCGTCGAGCGGTTGCCGCCGTAGGCCGTATTGCACTCCACGATGTTTGCACCGACCTTCTGAACCAGCGGACGAATGAAATCGGGACGCAGGTAGTTGGTGCGGCTCGATTCGCCTGTAGAAATCTTCACCGCCACACGCTGTCCCTCTGTAGGAGCCGCCCCAAGCGCCTCATAGATGCGGACAAGGCTCTCAGGCGAGATGTCCTTGGTGAAATACACTGTGGCACCGTTGCCGTCGTTCGTCGGGGCTGGAGCCTGTTCTGCGTTTTGTCCCTCAGGGTTGTTGGCGCAAGCAGTAAGCCCCATGAGGCAAGCCATTGTTGAAAGTAATAGTTTCCTAATGTCCATAATTCTTTGCGGTTTGATAAATTCACGCTGCAAAGGTACGACGAAAACGGCAATCTGTTGTTACACAAACTGCCTGCAAACTTTCACATATTGCAGAAAATGACATCCCTTGCTTACGCCGCTCCCTTATCAAGGGAGCGCAAATACCAAAATTACGGGATAACTTACACAAATTGCAGATTTTTACTTTTGCCGATACTCCGTCGGTGACTTCCCCAGCATCTTTTTCGTATAGCGCGAGAAGTGGGAAATGGTCTCGAAGTGCATCAGATCGGCAACCTCGGTCAGCGTCTTGGTGGTGTCGTTGAGCAGAGTGACGAGTTCGAAAGTGGCGTAGAACTGAATCCACTGCGAGGCAGGCAGGCCCGTCATGGCACGGCTCACCTGTGAGAGATACTTCGATGTGATGCAGAGTTTGTCGGCATAGAAAGCCACGTCGCGCTGCACCCTTGCGTTCTGTTGTGCCAGACCGAGGAAACGGAGGAATATCCGTGCCGTATTATCTGAGGTTTCCATCTGGGAAAGGCCATGCTGATAGACCGTCCAAAGATCGTAGAGAAATATCTGCATGATGCGCCCCACAATTTCAAGGCGGAACGAACGGAGCAGCGAGGGCCGCTCGAGCTCGCTCGAAGATGGCCGAGTCGCGACGGACGAAGGCGAAGCCAACGGGCTTTCGGGCTGAGTCAAGCGATAGCGGAACAACTCGAAATCAGCGTTCATCACCCTGAGCGATTCCTCGTCCAAATGGAACGACGGGTTGATACGGATGAAGATAAATCCCTTCGACGCCCACACCATTTCAGGATTGAATGCCGACAGGAATGGCACCGATGCCAGCAGGAAGTCGGCCTCGAAATCATCCGAATATTTCACTTGCTGAATCGTGTTCGTCTGCTGCCATATCACCAAGTCATCCTTCCTCGACGTGAACGAGTTCTTCCCGTCCGAGAACGTCATCACACCTTGGCGTACAATGATATGCACGTGATAGTCATCAGTAAATTCCGAAGGCATCCGTCCGTCCCTCGCTGTATTCAACAGATTACAACCTATCAGATTCTCCATAATCATTATGAATTTGTTGGCGCAAAGGTACGAAGAAATTGTTAGAAAATGGAAAATGTCAGTATTTAATTTTGCCATATTGAAAAAAATGATTACCTTTGCCCCCAGACAAAGAGCTATAATAAGGCTGGTAGTTTAGAGTCAAGCGGTCATTGAATGCAATTCATAGCAGAATGTAGAATTGAGAACGGTCTCCAAATCGTAACCCCGTTTTTCCTCAATTCCCCACACTGCCT
>CAJONO010000141.1 GCA_905235905.1 uncultured Prevotella sp. | reverse complement strand
GGGACGGCAGGACATGCCGAAGGAGGATTTTTTTAGAGTGCTTGACAGTGTGGCACGGAAATGCGACCCGCACAAGGTGTTCGTGGTAATCAGTGGCGGCGAGCCGCTGATGCGCAATGACTTGGAGGAGGTGTGCGCTGAGATTTATGCTAAAGGATTTCCTTGGGGCATGGTCACTAACGGGCTATACCTTACGCCCCAGCGGTTTGTCGGCCTGCTGAAGGCTGGGCTGCATTCCATCACTATCAGCCTTGACGGGTTGGAGGCTGACCATAACTGGATGAGAGGAAATAAAGACAGCTTCCGCCGCGTAGACCAGGCCATCTCCATGCTGGTGCAGGTGCCGGAGCTGACGTTCGACATCGTGACCTGCGTGAACAGGCGTAACTACGCGAAGCTCAGCGACATCAAGGAGTACCTCATCGGCAAGGGCGTGAAGCGGTGGCGGGTGTTCTCGGTCTTTCCCGTGGGACGCGCAGCCAACGACCCGGACATGCGCCTGACCGACGAGGAGTTCCGTGGCATCTTCGAGTTCATCAAGGCTACGCGGAAGGAAGGACGCATCCGCTGCAACTACGGCTGTGAGGGCTTCCTCGGCAACTACGAGGGCGACGTGCGCGACTATTTCTTTGGCTGCCAGGCGGGTGTCAGCGTAGGCTCTGTGCTCATAGACGGCTCCATCTCTGCCTGCACCAGCATACGCGGTGACTACAAGCAGGGCAATATCTATGAGAATGACTTCATGGAGGTGTGGGAGAACCGCTTCCTGCCCTATCGCAACCGCGAATGGATGAAGAAGGACGACTGCGCGGAGTGCAGGTATTGGCGATACTGCCGAGGCAACGGCATGCACCTGCGCGACGGCGAGGGAAAGCTGCTGCTGTGCCATCTGAAACGACTAAAAAAGACTAACGTGATATGAGAACGAAAATTTTTCATTCGTACAATTATTTGCTATCCACCCTATTGTATATATTAGGGTTTGGCATGATGGGGTGTTCGGGACAAGGCGATGAATATGGGCCGGAGCCAGTTATGTATGGGCCTGCCCCTATTATTGACTCGAACTTTATTCCTGAGGTCTCCTATTTACATGGGCGATGGGCTGGAGAGTATGAGGGATGGGATATGATTCAAGAGACAAACACCACTATTAGAAGGGGGCTGACGTTGAATCCCGACAGCACTTATACCAACCTAATAGGTGGGAAAATGAAAAAATTCAATGATGAGGTTTTTATAAAATTTGAGTCAGAAGGAGGCAAATACATTTATGACCAGTCAGTCGGCACCATCACCTATTACGTCGAGTATGACTCCTTATTGAACTTCCGTGACCAAACTTATATTGTTTACAACAAAAAGCATTACTTTACCAGGGATAACAGCAGCTACACCGAGAAAGTCCAGTTTACACGTGATGTGGATGGCAAGCGCCACTGGATAGCAGTAGACGACAATTTCCCCTCTCCGGCAAATGCCGACTTAGGCTTACTGTATGTAATGGACAAATACGAAGGTGAATGGTGAAGAAAGGACTTTATATGACGATGCGGAAAGCAAATCACAAACAATCGAGAAACGACATGACTAATTATCTTAGGAAAAAGACAATCCATATCGCTGCCGCCTGTATGATGGCGCTTCTACAGGTGGCCTGCACCAAAGAGCCGCCGGAACTCACGGTGACGCCCAACGACCTGCTATTCGAGGCTGCGGCCGGCGACTCGAAATCAATCACCATCACCACAGATGCTTCGTGGAGAATCATCCTCGGCAATGATGCTGACAGCTGGCTGCGAGCCTCATCGACCAGTGGCACTGGCACTACGACCGTTACCCTCACCACGAAGGGCTTCAACAATAGCAACATGAAGAGTGGGCCGCACCAGATAGAGGTGGTGGCAAGCAACGACAATGGCGAATCGCGGGCTACGGTCGACGTAAGCCAGAATGCCGGCTATGTTGAGGGATGCACCGTGGAACAAGTGAAGAGCCTGACCATGGCATACGGCATTGCCAGCACTCTGAAATTGTCTCCTGCCACATTATATATCCGCTGGGCAGTGTACACCGAAGACTACTACAACAACAACTTGAACAGCGATGAGGCCATTCTGCAGGCTGCAAAGGAAGAGAAATGGGCAAAACTGACGGTGCCTGTCAGTGGCGAACCTGTTATCGACGTGTACTATGACCAGTGTATCCCTGACGCAACCTATTATTTGGTGGCCGTTAGTTATACCAAGGATGATGATAATGGCAACATACTGAAGGAGAAATTCAATACTTTTGCACATAAAGACAACGAATTGGCCAGGCCAGAATTGAACTCGGAGGTGGTGACAACTACGCATGATGCCAAGGAGACAGACTGGTATGAGTGGGCAGTAAAGAAAAGCAGCCAGTATGTGGGTTACTATACCTATGTGTGTGCCAGCGACAAACTTGAACCTACCATGACTACGCGTAAAGGCGACTTAGGAGCTTTTAACCCCCAGGATGACATCAACATGGCCTATGCCCTGCTGAACGAAATCTCGAACAACCCGCAAGAGCATGAGACGAGATTCAATCCGTCAAGACCCAATACGCGAGAGAAAATCCTGTCGTTCTGCACGGAGTCGGACAACCAGTGGATAGAGGCAAAGCCTACCGACAAATACCTGCATGTAGTCACATGGGCCATGAATACTGTTGAGTATGGAAAGGAAATCGATCATGCAGGTCTCATCTACGACGTGGTCTACGAGGTGAAGGATGGTAAAATCATCACCAACGGCTCGACTCCGCCAGTGGAATATCACACGTCGGCCACACCCTCCACGCTCACCTTTGAGTCGTCGGCTGGCACAAAGGACGTCACGGTGACGAGCAACGAGTCGTGGACGGCCACGAGCGATGCCACGTCGTGGTGCACCGTCTCGCCTGCATCGGGCAGCAACGGCGGCACGGTCAAGGTCACGGTGGC
>CAJONO010000140.1 GCA_905235905.1 uncultured Prevotella sp. | reverse complement strand
TCCTGAAGGGCCTTGGCCGAATCCTGTCCCTTGCAGACACTCAGGTCGATATGGATGACGGGATATTGCAGCCACTCCTGCTCCAACTGCATGATCTTCAACCCCTCGAACAAGTCCTTGCGGCCTTCGAAGTAGGAACGAAGCGTACTTGACAACAACGACTTTCCGAAACGGCGAGGCCGACTCAGGAAGATGTATTTGCTTACCCGGGTCAGCTTCCACACCAGGTCGGTCTTGTCAACATAGACATAGCCACCTTTTATGATTTCAGAAAAGGTCTGTATGCCTACCGGGTATCTGCGTTCACTCGTCATCATGCCTATATTGCTGCTGGTTTATGCCTACAAAGTTACGGTTTTATTTCCATACTGCCAAAGAATCGGGCGTTTTTTTAGGAAGAATGATTTTTTGTTCGTGATTATTTTGTGGTTTATGGAAAAATGTCTAATTTTGCATGGTAATTCATATCATCAACAAAGACAACAAACAAAAACCAACAAAAAGATATGGCTGTAAAGATTCTAAGCGTCGACGACGAGATGGACTTGGAGTTGCTTCTGACGCAGTATTTCAGGAGGAAAATACGCAAGGGCGAATATGAATTTCTTTTTGCGCACAACGGACTTGAGGCATTGACCATGCTCATGAAGCACCCCGACGTGGAGATTATCCTTTCAGATATTAACATGCCGGAGATGGACGGTCTGACACTTCTGGCCAAGGTCAACGAGATGCGCAACCCAGCCCTGAAGTGCATCATGGTCTCGGCCTACGGCGACATGGGCAACATTCGCCAAGCCATGAACAACGGTGCCTTCGACTTTGCCACCAAGCCCATCGACCTCGACGACCTGAGCGTCACCATCGAGAAGGCTATCGAACAGATTAGCTATGTGCATGAGATGCAGAAGGAACACAACCAGTTAGAGTCGCTGAAAGGCGACCTGGCTGTGGCCAGCGAGATTCAGCAGGCCATTCTACCCCGTGTGTTCCCGCCGTTTCCTGAAGATGCCGACCAGTTAGACATAGCCGCATCGATGACCCCTGCCAAGGATGTGGGCGGCGACTTCTACGATTTCTTCCGCATCGACGATGACCGCATAGGCTTCGTCATAGCCGACGTGAGCGGCAAGGGCATCCCCGCCGCCATCTTCATGGCAGTGAGCAGGACGCTCATCAGGGCCACGGGAATAAAGGGCGGCAGCCCTGCGGAATGCATCACCTATTCCAACTCGCTGTTGGCAGCAGAGTCGGTCGACTGCATGTTTGTGACGGTATTCTATGGCATCTACCATCTCAAGACTGGCGAGATTACTTATTGCAACGCCGGCCACAACCCGCCCTACATCCTGAAAAAGAATGGCGAAGTGGTGGCACTTCCTATTTCGAAAGACCCCATTGCAGGCGCTATCGACGGAATAGAATACCACGACGAGCATACCCAATTGGAAAAGGGAGAGACAATCCTCCTGTTTACCGACGGTGTGACCGAGGCCATGAACACATCTTTCGAAGAGTTTGGTTGCGACCGCTTGGTAGACACTCTGGAGGAAGTGACACTGCACAACTGCCAGCAAATCATCGATGTGGTGAAGGCCGATGTGGCCGCTTTTGCAGGTGAAGCAGAACAGAGCGACGACATTACCGTTCTCGCGCTGAAGAGAATAGGAAGTTGACAATTAGGCTACAGAAATTGAAGAAGAAGATCGCGACATGGGCTATTGGGCTACTGCTGATGGCTGCAGCGGCTATAGGATTGCTTGGATGGCGGGCAGAACACGAGCGCGCCGCCAGGTTGGAACTGCAACTTACAGAACTCAGCAAGAAAGAGAAAAGAGCCGTAATAGAGCAGAGCATCAACAAGCAAATGGAGGAGATAGCCTACGAGCAGAAACGCATCAGCGACGAGCGTAGCGACGAGGCGAAGAAGCAGGCTGACATTGCTGAGCTTGAGAAGCAGAACGCCATGGTCGCCCAGCAAGAAGCTGAAGAACAACGCAAAAAGGCTGAAGAAAATGCCGAGATAGCCAAGGAAAATGCCAATGAGGCGAAGAAGCTGAAAGACAGTGCCGACGTTCAGCGCGACATTGCCAATGTACAGCGCGACCTGGCACAGCGTTTAAGCTATTTGGCACTGGGACGCTCGCTGGGTGCCATGGCCTATAACCAACATCAGTCGGGAGGAAACAAAGAACTGGCAGCAAGGCTGGCTTATGCGTCCTATTGGTTTACCGACACCTATGGCAACGAGAACGATCTTTACCATGTCTCAGTCATTCAGGCCCTGATGGACACCAGCGAAGGACAGCGCAAGTGGAGTCACTTGCACAAGGGGGGCGTGACAGGCATCGGCCTAATGCCGGAAGATGAAAACAAGCTGGTCACAGTGAGTAGCTATGGCGAGATTTTCCTCCATGAGATGCAGGGCGATAACCTGAAGACCACGAAACTTTTCGCAAACAGTGGCTTTGACTTCCGCAGCGTCTTTGTAGACGAGAGCGGCACCATTTTTGCCGTCAGCCGTACCGGCCAGCTGGTTATCGTCAAGAGCGACGGTAAGACAGAGCAGAAAACACTTGCGGATATTGCCCATCCATCGGCATTGGAAAAGTTTGGTGACGAAGTGCTCGCAATCATTGGCGAGCGTAGCATAGCCTTCTTCAACATGAAGAGCCACCAGCAGCAGGGCACTCTACAACTGGGCCATAGGATTACGGCCAGCGGTCGAATCAACAAGCATCTGCTACTGTTTGACGAACGGGGGGGCATGCATGAGCTGGTGAGCTTCGACAAGCTGGAAACAAAAGCCACGCCTGCCGCCATCAAGGGCATCGTAACAGCCTTTGCCCATTCCGACGAGAAGGGAACCAACACTTACGGCACCAGCGACGGCAAGATATATGTAGAAGAAAACGGAGGCAAGACGAAAGAACTGGTGGGCCACCGTTCTCGTATTACGCGCCTGAGGTTCAAAGGCAACCAGCTCTATTCTTCGAGCTACGACGGGAAGATGAACCTCTGGCTCTATGAAGGCGAGAAGGTAGAACCCATCCTGCTTTTCGAGTCAGACGAGTCGGATGCCTGGATCAGATATTTCACCTTCGACAGCCCGAAGACTCACGTATGGACAGGCGACAACAACGGCAACCTCACTCGGACGCTCATCTCCGTACCAATGATGGTGAACCGCTTGAAGGGACACCTGCTGTCGGAAGAAGAATGGCACAACTACGTAGGGAAAAGCGCACCATACCAGCAATTTGTCAGTAACACGAAAGGAGGTGGAAAATGAGAAAACTGTTTCCCACACTCGCATTGCTCATGGCATCGGTCGCAGCATGGGCACAAGGCATCCCCTTCCTGCAAAACTTCAGTGCCGGCGATTATCAGGCCCACAACCGTAACTTCGACATTGTGGCCGACGACCAGGGATTTGTCTATGTAGCCAACTTCGAAGGACTGCTCTACTACGATCAGGCCGAATGGCGCATCATCCACACACCCAACATCACCCGCATCACCACACTGTTCCGCGACGCGAAAGGCATCGTATGGGCAGGAGGCTATAACTACCTCGGGCGCATCGAGACCAAAACCAATGGCGAGCTCACACTTACCAATGCCGTGAAGAAAGGCAACTTCCACGGCGTCATCGACCGCATCTGGGAGAGCGAACAGCAACTACATTTCAAACTTGAAGAGGGCAGCAACACATATACGCTCGACAACAACGGCAAACTGACAACCACGCAGACAGAACGGCCCGTCATAGCATCCGACAGCGAAGCCATCGACATCGGCTTCGGCCTGAAAGCCAAGGCCACCGAGAACGACGGCGTAGAAATCACCAACTCAGAACAGAACGTCACATACAACATCACCGAGAACAACGGACTCTGCTCGAACTCAGTCAACAAGCTCACCTACAATGGAAGGGGCATGCTCTGGGGAGCCACTAATAACGGCATATTTTGCATAGCCCTGCCCACAGCCTACACCCACGCCACCGTGTCCGATGGACTGCGTGGAGAAGTGCTATCCATACTGAAACACGAAGGAACACTCTACGTAGGCACCACCAGCGGACTGTTCTACTATCACGACAAGGCCTTCCATCCCGTCGCAGGCATGGACTACCAGTGCTGGCAAATGGTCTCTACCCCCAAAGGCATGCTCGTAGCTGCAAGCAACGGTCTCTACCGCGTTACAGGCAAAACCGTCGCACAACGACTAAACAGCCAGAACACCATGTGCGTCAAGGAAACCGCCAACGGCTATTACACTGGCGAGTCCGACGGTGTCTACTTCAACGGCTACGATGGCAGCCGCAGCAAAGAGGCAGACCTGGAGCGCGTCCGATACATCTATACCGATGACAGGCAAGCATTCTGGATTCAGAACATCTTCGGCACCATCTGGCGCAAAAAAAACAGCGAGCAGGGATTTCAGCCCGTAGTAGTCGACGATGACCCGAATGTACCCGCCATGATCGTTCCCACCAACCAAGGGCTGCTCACCATAAGCGCCAACCAGACCCAACCCATACCCTATCCTCAGTTCGCCTATATGGACGAAGAGGGCATCACCTGGCTTACAGGAAGCAACGGACGCGGTCTCTACACCATGAAAGACGGCAATAAACAAGACAACATGGCGAAACCGCTGAATGCCGTCAGCGACTACAACGTCAGAAGCATGCTCCATACCCAAAACCGACTGATGATGGGCGGTGGTTTCGGACTGATTGTCTACAAGTCGGACTTCACCGATCCCATTCTCGAAAACAAGGCACAACTGCGCATCCGCACCGTGAAACTGGGCAGCGACAGCATTCTCTGGGGCGGCTACGGCCCCATGCCATCGAAGCTCGCCACACTGTCGAGCGACGAACGCCACTTGGAGTTTACCTTCGCACTCGACAACACATCTCTCATCAAGAAGACGCTCTACCGCTACCGCCTCGACAGAGCTAATTGGTCGGCCTGGGACGACGAGCAGGAAGCAAAGTTCCCCACCCTCGCCTTCGGTCACCACATCTTCGAGGTACAGGCACTCGATGCCTACGGCACAGAGAGCGCAATCGTCAGCATAGAATTCGACATCAGCCACCCCTTCTACCAGCGTTGGTACATGCTTATACTCTACGTGCTGATAGCCGGCATCCTCGTCTACTCGCTGATTCGCTTCCGCCTCCACCAGCTGGAGCTGGAGAAAATCCGACTCGAAAGCATCGTTCAGGAGCGCACCGCCGAAGTAGTCAAGCAGAAGGATGAAATCGTAAAACAGAAAGACGAAATCGAGGAGAAGTCAAAGAGCCTGCAAACGGCCCTCGACGAACTGGCACAGGCCCAAAACGAACTGATCCGTCAGGAGAAGATGGCAACAGCAGGCAAACTGACACAGGGACTTATCGACCGTATATTGAATCCGCTAAACTACATCAACAACTTCACGAAACTCTCTGAAGGGCTGGCGAGAGACATTATGGCCAACATTGAGGATGAAAAAGACAACATGACCCCAGACAACTACGAGGACACGATGGATGTGCTTGACATGCTGATTGGAAATCTGCAAAAAGTGGGTGAACACGGACAAAACAACACGCGCATACTGAAGGCCATGGAGGAAATGCTGAAAGACCGAACCAGCGGCATCAAGCCTATGGATCTTGTCCCTGTCTTGAATCAGGACAAAGAAATGCTGGAAAAATACTATGAAGAGAAAATCCTGCAATATGGCATCAGGACAATATTCAACATACCTCAGGAGAAAATGTCAATCAATGGTAATCCTGAACAATTGAGCATGACTCTGATGAGCCTGCTGGGCAACGCGGTCTACGCCATCGTCAAGAAAGCCCAGCGCGAGAAGTATAATCCAGAAATCAGTGTAAACATCAGCAATGACAGCAGCTATTACAGTGTTATAATCCGCGACAACGGTATCGGCATTGAGCAGACCATCATCAATAAGATATTCGATCCTTTCTTCACCACGAAGCCCACAGGTGAGGCTGCAGGCGTTGGCCTGTATATTAGCCGTGAAATTATTCAGAATCACGGCGGCGACATCAGCGTGAAGTCAGATAAGGGCGTTTATACTGAATTCACCATCACATTACCAATTCTTCAAAACTGACAAGACTATGGAGAAGCAAATGGAAGACCTTAAACAGAAACTGAAAGAACAGGAGAAACTGGCATCACTGGGACTGCTGAGCGCAGGCATAGCCCATGAGATACAGAATCCGCTGAACTTTGTCATCAACTTCAGCAAGATGTCCGGCAAGCTGTTGAACGACCTAACGGAAATCGTTGAGGACAATGAGGACAAGTTGCCCGACGACGACCGTGAGGAGGTGGAGAATATCGTAGCCGACTTGAAAGAGAATATGGAAAAGATTGTGGAGCACGGTGAGCGGGCCATCAGCATCATCCGTGGTATCCTGCTGATGTCGCGAGGCAAGGAAAACGAGTTTCTTCCTACCGATATATGCAAGCTCGTAAAGGAATATGTCTGGCTGTCCTACCATGCCATGCGGGCCAATCACAAGAACTTCAACATTGCCATTCATGAAGACTACGAAGAGGGAATGCCTCAGATAATGGTCATTCCGCAGGACTTGAGCCGTGCCGTGCTCAACGTAATGAACAACGCCTGCTATGCCGTGTGGCAGAAGTCGCAGAAGAGTCAAGACTACAAGCCAGAGGTGTCTGTAAGCGTGAGCACGGCCAAGGAGAATCTGGTCGTCACCTTTGCCGACAATGGAGAGGGCATGACCAACGAAGTGAAGCAACGGCTCTACGATAACTTCTTCACCACCAAGCCCATAGGACAGGGAACGGGCCTTGGCATGTCTATTACCCGTGATATTATTGAGAACAAACATCATGGCAAGTTGACTTTCGATTCAACGGAAGGTCAGGGTGCTACCTTCACGTTTACCATACCCATCAAAAAATGATTCGGCGCCTACACCATATTATATATATATTACTGCTATTGCTGACTGGCCAGCATGTCTGGGCACAGGACAATTCCATGCATCAGGTCTATCTTCAAGCAGACAACAGCTATCAGATAGGCCGTATTGATGAGGCTTTGACTTTATTACAGTCGAATATTTCCAGTTTTCAAGGCAACCTGAAACTGAGCGCTTTCAGGTTGATGGCGTTGTGCAGCTTAGGACAAGACAATCATGAAGAAGCTGAGAAATACGTCCGACTGATGCTGAAGGAAGACCCTTATTACAGTCCTTCTCCACAAGATCCCAACCGGTTTGTCGACATCATCAACCGTATCAAGTCGGGCAGGACAGCCACCATTACCACGGCTTCGAGCCAAGCCGAGAGCTTAGACGAGGCCCCTGTGCCCGTAACACTCATTACCGAGGATATGATTCGCATGTGCGGAGCCCGTAACCTGAAGGAGTTGCTCATTGCCTATGTGCCTGGTATGACAGCCATTGAAAGCAATGAAGAGATGAATATTGCACTTCGTGGCGTGTATTCTGCCGGTCAGGAGAAGATTCTCTTCCTGCTCAACGGCCACCGTCTGAATAGCTACTCAACGAATGTTGCTTGTCCTGACTTCTCCATGAGTCTTGAAAAAATAAAACGCGTTGAAGTTCTGCGAGGCCCTGCCTCTTCGCTTTACGGTGGCGTTGCGCTGACGGGCGTGGTGAACATCATTACCAAACAAGGCCCCGACATCAACGGAATAGTCGTCAAAGGTGGTGCCGGCAACTATGGCCAGCTCAAAGGCGACTTTCTCTTCGGCAGTCACTTTATGGATCTTGACATCATGGCTTGGGCAAACATCTACCACTCGACCGGTGAGAGAATCCATTACGACAAGAGCAGCCAGCCCTATCCCATCTACCCCATCGACGGCGACATTACCATCGGTGGATACAACAAGAAACCTTCTTACGATTTTGGCACAAGTTTCTCATGGAAAGGATTGCAGGTGCTGTTCAACAGCCGTTTCTCAAAGATGCAGTCGCCCTACTCCATGAGCGTGATGTTTACACCTTACGCCTACGACAAGTACATCAACTTCAGCGGAAACAGGCCCGGTTATGCTGTAGGCAATGCGCATGGAGAGATTTCGTACACGAAAGACTGGAGCAATTTCAATTTCAAGGTTGCCGCCTCCATCGACCACGAGAATCAGCAGCGCTATCAGATTATTGGCGATACCATTCCCGACATCGGTTTCAACCAGTTCGTGCCCAATGGCTCCACCGATACTATCATGGCCTTCAATGGGTTCTTCCAGAACCACGAGTGGCATTCGAACACCGTGGGCACTAACGTCCAGGGCACCTATCAATACCAATTTGGACAGCATGAGGGCTTCTTCATGCTGGGCGGACACTTCTTCAAGACCACGCTGACCGACTCTCAATATATGGAGGGTGACGAATTTACGCGGGTACTGAAGGTGTTCGACGAGTCAAAGAACCTTGCCGTGGGTTCCGAGTGGAACGCCGATGCCTATTTGCAGGTGAAGCATAAGTGGAGAAAGTCTTTCATCATGAATGCCGGCTTGCGCTATGACATGAAGAAAAGAAACGACGACCGTACCATCCATGTGGTCTCGCCGCGTGTGGCACTCATCTACAGTCTCAATTACTGGAACTTCAAGGCCAGCTATGCCAAGTCGTTTGTCGACGCCCCTTACTATTACAGGAACACTACGCTCGACATCAGAGGCAGTGGCGAGCTTCAGCCCGAATACATGGACTCATGGCAGTTGTCGTGTACCAACTCCAGATTAGCCGAAGGACTTAGCCTCGATTTCAACCTGTATTACAATTATGCCCGAAACTTTGTCTATAACGACCAGATTGTAGGACGCTATATCAATGCCGGTTTCCTGAAGTCCATAGGCAGCGACCTCATGCTGCAATACACCTATAGACGTCTGTTGGCAACAGGCAATCTGTCGTGGCAGCATGTGCTTTCATCCGAGACTTATCCCGTAAGCGGACATAATGTCTACAGCGTCCCAGAATTCCAGTCGAACATTGTCCTCGGATATAAGCTAACCGATGCCTTCAGCATGCACCTCAACACGATTTTCACGTCGAAGCAGATTAGCGAGGCCATCGTACAGGGATGGGATCACCAGTATGAAGACATACCTGCCCGCGTTATATTCAACATGGGTGCCCGCTATGAACTCAAGCCAATAACTTTTGAAGCAGAAGTCTATAATCTTTTCAACAAGGAATATTATCAGGGTGGAAACAGCAACGCCCCCATTCGTCAGCAGGGCCTTTGGTTCATGTTCAACGCTGGTATCAAGCTGTAAGAAATAATCAAAAAAAAATATAAATATGGAAAAGTATCATCAGTTAATTTTAACAACGGTTGAAAAAAACATCCGGCGTTTTCCCAACAAGACGGCCTATACTATTGGCAAAGAGCATGTCACCTTTGCCCAGATGAACCAGATGGCCGAGAGCATCGCCTCATACGTCGTGAAGAACCTGAAGCCTGACGCCTTGCAGGACGAACGCCCCATACGCATAGGCATCTGCCTTCCCCGCAGCACTCACTTCATGCCCTGCATCCTCGCCGCCATCAAACTGGGCTGTGCCTACGTTCCTATCGATGTAGCTGCACCACAGATGCGCCAGCAGTTTATCTGCGAGGATGCACAGGCCGACGTCCTGATAACCACCGACAATCTCGGCGAGATACTGAGCACATCGCCTGCCGACTCGCTACCCTGTCTCCATAAGTCCTTTTCCGAGGCCTATCTCATCTACACTTCAGGTACTACCGGCAAGCCCAAGGGCGTGTCGATACCCTATAGTGCACTCTACTACTTCTTGGAAACGCTCTCGCTGCCCCATGTCTATAACATCAGCGAGAACAGTATCGTCCTGCAGTTTGCCAGCATCAACTTCGACCTCTCCATCCTCGAATTGTTCCCCATGCTCTATTGTGGGTCAACAATGATTATTGCCCAGGAAGAAGACCGTCACGATCCGCGACGATTGCACGACCTCATCATCCGTGAGCACATCACCTTCTGTGCGCTAACGCCCACGTTCATGCTGATGTTCCCGGACTTCAACTTCCCTGACCTCGACACGTTGGTGACGGGCGGAGAGGCCGTAACCCACGGACTCACCGCTATGGTTGGCAAGAACCATTCCTTCCGCTTCGTCAACGCCTATGGCCCCACCGAGAGCTGCGTCTTCATGTTGAACCATGAAATCGAGGACGAGGACGACTGGCAGAATATCGGTAAGCCCAATCCCTTCGTCGTCTGCTATGTAGCCGACGAACAGGGCCGTTTAGTGAAGCCAGGCGAGACGGGCGAACTCCTGATAGGCGGTCGGCAGTTAGCCAACTGCTACTGGAACCGTCCGGAGCGCAATGCGGCAGCATTCTTTGAAAACCCATACGAAAAAGAGCACAACGGCATCGATGTCTCACGTCTCTACCACAGCGGCGACCATGTGATACCCAACGAGGATGGAAGCTACGACTTCGTAGGACGTATGGACTCACAGATCAAGCTCAACGGCTACCGTATAGAACTGGCAGAGATAATAACACGCATAGAGATGCACAACCGCACGGCCCGAGCCCTCGTACGCGTCGAGGAAATCAACAACAACAACGTGCTCGTGGCCTACGTCTGCACCAAGGACAAGCGCGACTACCTCACCGACATAAAGGAGTATGTGGCTAAGTATCTGCCTGCCTACATGATACCCACCTTCTGGAACCACGTAGAGGAATTCTCTCTCAACCTTAACGGAAAGCTTGACAAGTCGCAGCTCAGCAACGCTGCAGCTGAGTTGGTCACCAACACCACACCCTTGACCTCTGACGAGGACACACTGATGCGCGAGGTGGCCAGCGTGTTGGGATTGAAGGAGGTAAACGTCGAAGCCGATCTCATTGAGGATTTCGGACTTACCTCCCTCCAACTCATGAGCATTGCTGCCGACCTGACGACGGTTGGGTTCTATGTCCAGGCACAGGAAATTGCCCGCTTCCGAACCATCCGCAATATTCTGAAGAACACCAATAGCCCCGACCACTACTGGTACAACGACGACGACACGACCACCAAGCCCGTCATCGTCTGCCTTTCCGGTTTCGTAGGCTTCAACTATATGTACACACAGATGATAGACCGACTGACCGACCGCTTCTCCATCTACGTGGTTGAGGCCTACCAGCCCATCATCGGCCCCGACCGGTATGTCGACTACGACGGGCTGACGGACCTCTACATCGAGCGCGTCAAGCATGTCGTCGACAGCCACAACGTTGTTGCCTTCACTGGGGTCTGCTACGGAGGCGAGCATGCGTTGTATCTGGCCCACCGTCTTTATCACGACAAACCCTATAAGCCCGCGGTGGTCGTTCTCGACGGCGAGGTCGACCGCGACATCAAGCCGGAAAACAACCCCGTCACCTATTTCCCGTTCTTCAGCGAGGAGCTGAACAAGCACCGCACCGAGCAGGACTACAAACTGGTGAGCACCATTCCCGACTTTGTCTATCAGGGAAAGGTTGTCAGTTTCATCAGTTCTGAGTTCATCGACTGCTATTCCTACCTTGACCCCAATCCCTCAGAGTATAAGGTCGACTGCATGAAAGTAGCCCTTGCTTCGGCACCGGCAAGGTGGAAGCATCGCTATCCCGACTGCGAGATAATCATGCTCCCCGCCAACCATGACACCTTCTGGCGTTCAGAGCCGTCGCTCACCATGATTGCCGACTGTTTCAACAGAATCTATGATGAACAATGTTGACTTGGCCGGCAAGCGCATCGCCGTACTGCTCTCAGGTGGCGTAGACAGTGCCGTAGTGGTGCATGAACTGGCCGCACAGGGCTTGCATCCCGACTGCTTCTATATCAAGATAGGGCCGGAGGAAGAGGAGGAATGGGACTGTAGCAGCGAGGAGGATGTGGAGATGGCCACGGCTGTTGCCCGTAAGTATGGCTGCCGTCTGGAAGTGGTCGACTGCCATCGGGAATACTGGAACGAGGTGACCCGCTACACGATGGAGAAGGTGCGGGCTGGCTTTACGCCCAACCCCGACGTGATGTGCAACCGTCTCATCAAGTTCGGGGCCTTCCACGAGAAGCGCGGCCACGACTACGACCTCATTGCCACAGGCCACTATGCACAGACGGAAAGCGATGACGATGGGCGCAAATGGCTAACCACCAGTCCCGACCCCGTGAAAGACCAGACCGACTTTCTGGCACAGGTCTATGACTGGCAGCTGCGGAAAGCACTCTTCCCCATAGGTCACTATATGAAAGACGAGGTGCGCCAGATAGCCGAGCGCGAGCATCTGGTCAATGCCAGACGGAAGGACTCGCAAGGCATCTGTTTCCTCGGCAAGATTAACTACAACGAATACATACGTCGCTATCTCGGCGAACAGCCGGGCGATGTGATCGAGCTGGATACAGGGCGCTGCATAGGTCAGCACAAGGGCTTGTGGTTCCACACCATCGGCCAGCGCAAGGGCATGGGCTTCGGCGGCGGTCCTTGGTTTGTGGTCAGGAAAGACGTAGGACGGAACATTCTCTACGTCAGTCACGGCTACGACCCCGCAACGGCCTATAAGCAGCATTTCCCCATTCGCGACTTCCACTACCTGACACCGCTTTATGAGGACGAGGCATTGCCTCGGCGCATCACCTTCAAGATTCGTCACACTCCCGACTATCTGACGGGCACCCTCGAAGCCAATCCCGACGGTGGCTTTATCGTCCATGCCGACGCCCCCATTCATGGTGTCGCCCCCGGACAGTTCTGCGTTGTCTACGATGAGCACCATCACCGCTGCTTTGGTTCGGCCGAAATAGGCTGAACCTTTTTGTTACCGCACACAAAAACCGCCTTGATTTATGTCATTTTTTGAGAAAAAACCAAGAAAAAGTAACAAAAAGACAGGTTTTTAATAAAAAAGTTGATAAAATGTTTGGCAATTCAGATTTTTTCCTTACCTTTGCACCTGCAAACGTAAGTCTGACACTTATTCATTAAAAACAATAGTAATTCTCTTAACAGTAAAAAGATTATGAATGCAGCACAAGTTGTAGAAGATCTCAAAAAGAGATTTCCCAATGAGCCGGAGTACATCCAGGCAGTG